>DYDE01000004.1 GCA_020718065.1 Marinifilum sp.
TTTATGGGTCTCGATACCAATATTTCTTATCTCGATGTGAATATTTCCGATCTCTTGGCAAATATTCCCGAACTCTAAGTTGATATTTTAGATCTTTAAGCAAATATTTTGTGTCTCAATGTGAATATTTTGATTTAAGAACAGGGATTAACGATTTTTGATTTAAAACAATTGTTATTAGTTGCTTAACCCGAACTCAGGTTCAAATAAAAGGAGTAAAATATCTTAAGAATACCCAGATTATTGTTTCCAGCGAAAAGTTGAAATATCAAAACCTGCTAAATCGAGCACTCTGTCGATAACGGTATTGACCAATTCGTCAATTGTGGATGGTTTGGAATAAAAGGAAGGGCTTGCAGGACAAATAATTCCTCCTGAAAGGGTAATTTTTTTAAAATTCTCAATATGTATTAAATTCAATGGCATTTCGCGGGTAACAAGAATTAGTTTTTTTCTTTCTTTTAAGATGACATCAGCTGCTCTTGTAAGCAGATCGTCAGAAATACCATTGGCAATTCTACCCAAGGAGCCCATCGTGCAGGGACAAATTATCATTGCATCATATTTAGCAGAGCCAGAAGCAAAAGGTGCAAAAAAATCATTGGTTGTGTATATTTTGAAAGGAATTTCGTTATAGTTATTATTTTCCAATTCAAATTCCCAAACTTTTTTGGCATTTTCAGAAAACACAATATCACAATCTTCTATTTGTTCATTAATGGTATACAATTTATTAATCAGTGTTTTTGCATAAATTGCACCACTTGCACCGGTAACCCCAACAATTATTTTTATTTTATTTTCCTTCATTATTGAATTGGTAATAAAAAGTAAATGCTAATAAATTGTTATACTGACCACGATTGAATTTATAAACAGTGCCACTTGCGTGTTTGCGGATTGGAGTAATTGAATATGAGTGACTAATATTAAATAGTATTTTCTTTGATATTTTATATGCTAATCCAAAGTTATAACAAACTTCGTATCTGTTAAAATAGCGATCCGTATCCTCATACAAACGAATATAATTTGCTTCTTCTTTAAAGCTTATCAGATATCCTATACCAATTCCAAAATTGAGGACAAATCTTTTTTTGAAATGATAATTTATAGAAAAGGGAACTTCTGCATAATTTAAATGCAATCTGTAAACTCTTTCATTAAAATCAATACTATCGGGAACAAAATGACTTCCTTTTTGTTTAAATTTTATTTCTAATTGCCAGCTAAAGTTATCATTAATGATACGATTGATAAATGCTCCAGCTTCTATACCTCCTTTATGATATCCACTATGGGTATCGCCGTCAACCTGACTTGCTGTGAAACCAGCTAAAATTCCACCATTAAATTTTTGTGCATATGAATAGGAAAGAAAAAAAGTGAAAACAATACAAACAATAAAATACTTCATAAATTTACTTTTAGTATAAAAGGCAGTAAATTTACAAAAATATTTAATAGCAAAATCGATGGAGAAACAAAACGCTCTTTGTAAATTGAGTATTTTTATATAAATTTGCAGGTTTTTTATTAAAAAATGCAATTAGAAATAAGATAAGCGGATGAAAGCTAAATACCCAGAATACAAGAAACTTGATTTATCTCAAATAGCAAAAGAAGTTCAGGAGTGGTGGGAACAAAACTCTATATTTGAGAAAAGTGTGGAGAATCGCAATGGTAAAACTCCTTATGTTTTTTATGAAGGACCTCCTTCTGCTAACGGAATGCCTGGAATACACCACGTAATGGGAAGAGCCATTAAAGATATTTTCTGTCGTTATAAAACATTAAAAGGTTATCAGGTAAAACGCAAAGCTGGTTGGGATACGCATGGTTTACCCATTGAAATGGGCGTTGAAAAGAGTTTAGGGATTACCAAAGAAGATATTGGTAAAACTATTTCCATTGCAGATTATAACAAAGCCTGTCGCAAAGATGTAATGAAGTACAAAGACAAATGGGACGACATTACTAAAAAAATGGGTTATTGGGTTGATCTTACAGATCCTTACATTACTTTTGATAATAAATATATTGAAACCGTTTGGTTTCTCCTCAGTAAATTGTACGAAAAGGGGCTGTTATACAAAGGATACTCCATTCAGCCATACTCCCCTGCAGCTGGTACCGGATTAAGCTCACATGAATTAAACCTCCCCGGATGTTATAAAAATGTTAAAGATAATACGGTTATTGCACAGTTTAAAGTTATCAGAAACGAAAAATCTGAATTTCTTTTTAAGAATGCCGATACTGAAGTTTTCTTTTTAGCATGGACAACAACTCCCTGGACACTTCCTTCAAATACAGCATTGGCGGTTGGTAAAAACATAGAATATATTAAAATAAAATCATTTAATCCTTATACTAATCTTCCAATTACTGTAATTCTTGGAAAAGACTTGCAGGATAAATATTTCCCTGCTAAAAATGCAGAATTGAAAATGGAAGAATACCAGGCAGGTCAAAAAAACATTCCTTTTCAGGTTGTTGAAACTTACAAAGGAAAAAATTTAGAAGGTATCACTTACGAACAATTATTGCCTTATGTGCAACCAACAGATGGAGATGCATTCAGAGTTTTATGTGGAGACTTTGTAACAACCGAAGACGGGACTGGAATCGTACATATTGCCCCAAGTTTTGGTGCAGACGACTTTAGGGTTGCCAAACAAAATGGCATAGGTTCTTTGACCTTGGTTGATAAACAAGGAAGATTTGTTAAAGAAATGGGTGAATTTGCCAATCGTTTTGTTAAAAGCGAATATGATCCCAACTTTGTTGCAGGAACAGACAATAATGTTGACATTGATATTATTGTTAAACTAAAAAAAGAGAATAAAGCATTTAAAACAGAAAAATACGAACACTCCTACCCGCATTGCTGGCGAACAGATAAACCCATTCTTTATTATCCGCTCGATTCATGGTTTATTAAAACAACAGCTTTCAAAGAAAGAATGTTGGAATTGAACAAGACCATTAACTGGAAACCAGAATCTACCGGAACAGGACGTTTTGGCAATTGGTTAGAAAATCTAGTTGACTGGAATTTATCACGTTCCAGATACTGGGGTGTTCCTATTCCTATATGGACATCAGAAGACAAAACAGAACAACTTTGTATCAACTCTGTAGAACATTTAAAAACAGAAATAGAAAAATCTATTAAGGCTGGATTTATGAAATCAAATCCACTTGAAATATTTCAGGTAAATGATTTTTCTGCATATAACTACGAGACTTTTGATATTCACAGACCACATGTTGATGAAATTATTCTGGTTTCCCCAACAGGTAAAAAAATGACACGTGAAACAGATCTGATTGATGTTTGGTTCGATTCAGGTGCAATGCCTTATGCGCAATTTCATTACCCTTTTGAAAATAAAGAAGTTTTTGAAAATAGTTTTCCTGCCGATTTTATTGCAGAAGGTGTAGATCAAACAAGAGGCTGGTTTTTCACCTTACACGCTATTGCCACTATGCTTTTTGACTCTGTTGCTTACAAAACAGTTGTTTCTAACGGATTGGTTTTGGATAAAGCAGGTAATAAAATGTCAAAACGATTGGGCAATGCTGTGGATCCTTTTGAAACTATTGAAAAGTATGGTCCTGATGCTACCCGTTGGTATATGATAACCAATGCTCAACCTTGGGATAATTTAAAATTCGATACCGAAGGAATTGGGGAAACTCAAAGAAAGTTCTTTGGTACTTTATATAATACATATACTTTCTTTACGCTCTATGCCAATATCGATGGATTTTCTTTTGCAGAAAAAGAAATTGATATGGTAAAACGTCCGGAAATTGACCGTTGGATTATATCAGAACTGAACACCCTCATCAAAACTGTTGATGAGTATTATTCAGATTACGAACCAACCAAAGCGGGTAGGGCTATTCAGCTATTTTTAGATGAACATTTGAGCAACTGGTATGTTCGTCTTTGCAGAAGAAGATTTTGGAAAGGAGAATATACAGATGATAAAATTGCAGCTTATCAAACATTATATAAATGTTTGGAAACCATTGCGTATTTGTCGTCTCCAATTGCTCCATTCTTTATGGACCGTTTATTTAAAGATTTAAATAAAGTTACTGGAAAGAATAATGCAGAATCTATTCACCTCTCCGATTTCCCAAAAGCAGATGAAAAACTAATAGATAAAGCTTTAGAAGAAAGAATGCAGATAGCACAAAAAGTTTCTTCTATGGTTCTTGCTTTAAGAAAGAAAGTGAACATCAGGGTTCGTCAACCTTTAGGTAAAATATCTATACCAGTTTTTGATGAACATTTAAAAATGCAAATCGAAGCAGTTAAAAATCTTATACTTTCAGAAGTGAATGTTAAATCACTGGAATACATTGAGGACTCAAACAATATTTTAGTAAAAAAGATCAAACCAAACTTCAAAAGTTTAGGTCCAAAATATAGCAAGTTGATGAAACAAATTGCTGCTGCAATTTCCGGATTCAATCAACTTGATATCAGCAAATTTGAAACAGAAGGCAAATACTTATTAACCATAGAAGGGAACGAAGTTATACTCGATTTAACAGATGTTGAAATAATGTCAGAAGATATCCCTGGTTTATTGGTTGCAAATATGGGAAACCTGACAGTGGCGCTTGATGTAACCATCACAGAAAAACTGAAAGAAGAAGGAATATCCCGTGAATTGATTAACAGAATTCAGAACCTGAGAAAAGAAAATCAATACGAAGTTACAGACAAGATAATCCTGATGGTTGAAAAACACAATGATATTTTATCAGCAATTAAAAATAATTATGATTACATTTGCTCGGAAACTTTGGCAACATCATTAGAAATATCAGACAGTATTAACAACGATAACAAGGTTTGTGTTGAACTAACTGACGAAATACAAACAAATATTTTAATTAAAAAAGCATAATCTAAAATAACATAACACTATGGAAAATCAAGAAAAAACAAGATTTACAGATGAAGAATTATTGGAATTCAAACAACTTATTCTTGATAAAATAAAAACAGCCAATATTGATCTGGAATTACTTACAGAGGCATATACGCTAAAAAATGAAAATGATATAAACGACACTTCCCCCTCTTTTAAAGTATTGGAAGAAGGCTCACAGGTATTATCGAAAGAAGAAAATAGCCAGCTTGCTTTGCGTTTACAAAAATTTATACGCGATTTAGAAAATGCTTTAATTAGAATTGAAAATAAAACTTATGGCATTTGCAGGGTTACAGGAAAACTCATTTCTAAAGAACGCCTCAGAAGCGTACCTCATGCTACCCTTAGTATGGAAGCTAAACTGAATCAGCAAAAACCTATTCAATAAGTTTTATTATCAAGTATTAAATTTTCAAAGATTTGAAAAAAGCAGCCTTACTAATTTTTCTGGTGCTTCTTATAGACCAGTGTGTAAAAATATGGATTAAAACACATATGACATATGGGCAGGAGTATCATGTTGCAGGAAACTGGTTTATAATCCACTTCACCGAAAACGAAGGAATGGCTTTCGGGTTGAAGTTTGCTGGCAAATATGGTAAATTAATCCTTAGTGTATTTAGGATAATTGCTATTGGAGCGATTGGCTGGTATTTATACTCTTTAACTAAAACAAAAGCTTCTAAATGGTTAATAATCAGTTTTGCTTTAATTATGGCTGGAGCGATTGGCAACCTAATTGATAGTGCCTTTTACGGACTTATTTTCAATGAAAGCAGTTATTTCCAGTCAGCAAGTTTTATGCCTGCCGAAGGCGGTTATGCTGGATTTTTATATGGGAAAGTTGTAGATATGTTATACTTTCCTATATTGCATGGACACTATCCTTCCTGGTTTCCATTTTGGGGTGGTGATGAATTCTTATTTTTTAGTCCTGTATTTAATATTGCAGATTCATCAATAACTATTGGTGTTACCTTGATGTTTATTTATCAGTTTTGGTTTAGAAAAGACTGATAAAACTATTAAATATTACTTAAGATATTTAAATTAATAAAAAAAGCTCCTTACTGATCTTTAGTAAGGAGCTTTTTTTATTAGTTTACTTTCTTATTAAAGGGATTAACTCTTTTAATTTAAAAGGTATTATTTTATTTTTAATGAAACAATATATGGTAAAAGTATTGAATATCTTAATAAAGATTAATGTACCATTTTAAAAATAACTAATAAAAACAATTACATAAAAAATTATCTATTAGCTATTATTATTGCATTTTAACAAAACTTATCATAAAAATCTAACGAAATCAAATGCTTTAAATATTAGTATAAATATATACTAATATTTTTTTGATTAGTATAAAAATATAATATCTTTGCAACACCCTTATTTAAATTTTCAAAAGTGAACAAAAAAAATCTAGAATTACTTTTAGATCTTGGTTTGAATCAACTGGAAGCAGAAGTATATATTCATCTATTAACACAACCACCCTCAACCGCCTATAAAATTGGGAAGCAAATCAATAAACCAACAGCAAATGTTTATAAAGCTATTGATTCATTGGCTGAAAAAGGAGCTATTATGATAGAGGAAAATAAAAACAAGCAATGCAAGGCTGTTGTACCAGAAGAATTCATTGGTCAATACGAGACCGCTTTTCTCAAAAAGACCAAAGAAGCAAAAAAAATGCTTTTCAGTTTTGATGAACAAGTGATTGACGAAAACAGTTATACCATATCTTCAGTGAACCTGGTTTTTGAAAGGTTCAAAAATATGATGAAAAAATGCAAAACAATTGCAGTAATTGATGCTTTTCCTAAGACACTTGAAAAAGTTGTCGATTGTATTTTGGAAACAGTTAATCGTGGAGTGGATGTCCATGTAGAAGCATATGAACCTATCGAAATAAAAGGCGCCCATGTTGTTTTTGGGAAAGTTGGGGCAAGTGCATTAAGCTATTGGCAAAGTCAGCAATTAAACTTGATTATCGATGGAGAGGAACATTTAATCGCACTCTTAGATTCTGATTTAAAAAAAGTAAAACAAGCCACATGGAGTAACAATCTTTATATGTCATGTATTTTACATGCCGGTTGTTTACGTGAACAAACCATCATTCAAATTATGAATAGTATTGATGAACCTGATTTTGAAAAAGAAGTAAAAAAAATTCTTGAAAAACAAAAGTTCTTTTTCAACAGTCAGGTTCCTGGTTTTAATAAATTATTTGAACGATAGAAAATCAATGAAATTAATTAATATTTGAAGTTAAAGTAGATTGCAAATTATAATATATATTTATTGGGACTTCTAAAAATTGCTTTTTCTTTGTTGGACTTCAATTTTAAAATCCTTACTTCGACAAGCTCAGCACATCGCATTTACTAATGTAAACTCCGGTTTTAAAATTTTGTCCACCTCGAAAAATCTAATTTTTAGAAGCCCTCTTAACAACTTACAATAAAACAAAAAGATGGAAACACTAATTCAAAAAATCAAAAACAATCCTTACTTGAGTGTATTGATTGCTATTCTATTAGGATGGCTGGTAATACTTCTTAGTAAATTATTGGCAAATTCTTTGGCAAATATATTAGAAAACGATATTAACTTAAGTTTTTATACAAAAAATGTCGTTTTTAAATTTTTTATGTTATTGATTTCGATAGTTTTCATTCTATTGATCAATAAAGGCAAACTGACAAATTATGGTTTTAAAAAGCCTGTTCTATTTAAATTCTTTAAAGTTTCTTTCATTACAATTGGTATTGTAATAGCAAGCTTTATTTTGGGTAACATTCTATTTAATGTTATTCTACGTCATTTATTTCCAACAGGTAACAATGCTGGATTTCCCGATCAATCATTGCTTGAAAGAATATTAACGGTATGGATATGGTCTAGTATATGCGAAGAAGTTCTGGTAAGAGGATTGGTGCAAAGTTTTATTCAAGACATAAAAACTAAAATTTTCAGGTTGAGCATCCCTGTGATAATATCAGGTTTGTTTTTTGGGAGTATGCATTTATCTTTAATTTTTGCAGGAATGGGGTTATGGTTTGTTTGTTCCATCGTTTTCTTTACATCTACGGTTGGGATATTGGCAGCTTATTACCGAGAAAAATCAGAAAGTATTCTTCCTTCAATCTGGATTCATATTCTTGCAAATATTTTGGGTTCTTTACCTATTATCATTGTAACAATAATTCAATCACTAAAATAATATAAAAATGAAAAAAAACACTATACCACTGAGCATTGTTTTATTCGCATTGTTTTTGTTTTTAGGTTTTAATAACCAATTAGAAGCCCAACAAGACAAGGACTATGTTATTGCAAATAACTATTTCAAAGAAGTTGATTCAATTTGCGATATAGATCAGGGGAAGCTATGGGGTATTAATTTAAAAGGACCAATTATGTTTGTTTATTCAGATACCAGAAAAATAATAGCAAATCAGGAAGATAATAAAGGCAAATTAACTAAAAAAAAAGATGTATATATTGGGACTCTCCCCGATTCTATTAATATTGCCAATACTTCTTTTAATTGGAATGGTCAAAAATGGACCATGGTAATGTGGGATACATTATTATATAATAATAAATATTTGCTAAATAAACTTTTAATACATGAAAGCTGGCACAGAGTCGAGGATAAGATAGGTATCGTTTCAAAAATGAGCAATAATTTTCATCTGGAAGAACTAAACGGTATAGTTCTTATCAAACTTGAATTACGTGCTTTAAATAGAGCTTTGATATCTGAAAATCTTTTAGAAAGAAATGCTGCCATAGAAGATGCTATAAAGTTCAGAGCATATAGGCAATCATTATTTCCTAACAATAATGAAAATGAATTTGAACAACATGAAGGGATGGCAGAATATACCGGATTTAAACTTTGTGGTTTGGACAATAAATTTTTACCTTTAGTTTTATCTAAACAGCTAAAACTAAAAGAAAACGATGATGCATTTGCCAATTCATTTGCATATCTTACAGGGCCTGCTTATGGTATTCTTTTGGATATTATAAATCCTGGGTGGATAAAGCAGGTGATCGCAGGACAAGATATTCCCACTGTTATTAAAAATAGTTTAAATTTAGAAATCCCATCTGATAGCTCACAATTCCATTTAATAGTTGAAAAAATTGGAGCTAAATACAATGCAAAAGAATTAATTAATGAAGAAAAAATAAAATTAAAAAAACAAGAAGAGCAGAAAATATATTATAAGAAAAAATTAACAGAGGGTAATCAATTGGTAATTAAGAACAACAATATAAATTTCTCTTACAATCCATCAGAAAAAACAATAGTAATTGAAAATATAGGGATAGTATATAAAACTATGAGGTTAACGGGAGATTGGGGAATTTTGGAAGTTAAAACGGGATATTAAGAACCAATGATTGGCAGTTTTTTATTGTTTCGGCTCCAACTATAACAGAGGCCGATATTATCAAAGAAGATGATTATACATTATCACTAAATAAAGGGTGGAAAGTAATTAAAATAAAGGATAATAAATTTACCATTAAGAAAAAATAATAAATTGTCGAAGTAATACAACTAAATAGCTTATTGTTTTATATTGGTTTTAATCAACAAATCAAAATAAAAAATAATGCATACCTACATTTCAATTTTAAGAGGCATCAACGTAAGTGGTCAAAAGATAATAAAGATGACTGCTTTGCAACTTCTTTACCAAAACTTAGGCTTTAAGAATGTTTGCACCTACATTCAAAGCGGGAATGTAATATTCCAGGAAAAAGAAACCACAAAACAAGATCTGGGGAAAAAAATATGTAATGAAATATTGAATTCATTTGGTTTTGAAGTTCCTGTTCTAGTTATGGAGCTTAAAGAAGTAAAAGAAATAATACAAAAAAACCCTTTTCTTATTAACAGAAAAGAAGAAATCAACCATCTTCATCTTACTTTCTTATCATCAACTCCATTAAAAGAAAATATTGCTAAGATTCAAGAAATTAAATCTATATCTGATGAGTTTATAATAAAGGTCATCTATTTATTTTGTCCGAATGGATATGGAAAAACCAAACTAACGAATAACTTTTTTGAAAACAAACTAAAAGTAACAGCAACAACAAGAAATTATAAAACCACCAATGAATTGGTAAATATTGCAGAAAAAATTACAAACGAATATTAATAATTATGAAATTATTACTTTTTAAATCTTAAGAAGTAAAAAACTGATTCTTGTTAAATCTATTACTAAAACAAAAAACATATTTCATCCTAAATTATAAAAACAAATCATTTTATTAAAAACATTTTATAATCACAATTATGTTTATACATTTGCATAAATTAATCATTTGTCTAACATAAAATTTATTAAAATGAAAAAAGTCTTTTTATCATTAGTTTTGATTTCGTTATTGGGATTTAGTCCTGTTTATTGCCAATTTTCTTTTGGGGTTTCACCTGGAATAGGATTTAACAGTGCTTATTTTGGTTACAAAATGAACAAACTTGTTCCTTCTATTGGATTTCAGTATTTTAATGCAAATATGAAATTTGAAGAAACAGGAAGAGAATACGACAATACACTTCATCAAATTGTAGATTATACAGATAACACGGTGCAATCTATAAATTTATTTGTTCCTTCGTTTGGTGCAAAATATTTTATAGCACAACAAAATAAAGTGCAGGCATATGTGTCTTTAAATATTTCTAAACCAATATTAAAAGGAAAATTAAAAGAAAATGATGTGATGAATGATGATTTTAAAGATGAAATAAATGGTATAAGCTTGTGGGGTGGAGAACTTGGTTTTGGAATGGAGTATTTTTTTGATGAAAACTTTAGTTTAGGCGGAGAATTTGGTTTAAGATATCTCCATTTAAAATATAATAATTCAAATGAAATAACTGTCCATAATCAAAACACAGGGCAGAATGAGAATGTTGAGATAAAAACAGAATATAAACTTTCTTTTAAACCAACCTATACAAGAATATCTCTGAACTATTACTTTTAATTCGATTATAATTTAGAATAAAAAAATAAATGCTGTATTGAAGAGAATTCTTCTATACAGCATTTTTAAATTTATTGAAATAAGTTTCTACCCTATTTTCAGGGATGTCATTGTTAAAGAACCTGCAACAGCTTTGTCATTAAAAATGAGTAATTCTTCTTTTTCTTTTTTTAAAGCCAATACATAAAGTAATGGAAGAAAATGTTCAGGAGTGGGAATAGCCAAATCAAATGCCTTGCCTTGTGTGTTGTAATTAATTAAAGATTGATGATTTCCATTTACAATGTATTTTTTCATCAAATCAATGGCTTCAATTGTCCAATCATATGCAAAGCCTGCTTCATTAAGCATATCCCAGGCAATCATTCTCAGATTATGAACCATATTGCCACTTCCAATTATTAAAACCCCTTTGTTACGAAAAGAGTCCAGTTCCTTTGCTAAATCATAATGAAATTGTGAATTTTGATAATGATCTAAACTTAATTGAACTACAGGAATATCTGCTTTAGGATAAAGATGTTTCACAACAGACCAACAACCATGATCAAGACCCCATGAATCATTTAAACCCGATTCTGTTTTTTTTATAGTATTTTTAATTTCTAATGCTAATTCAGGACTGCCAGGTGCCGGGTATTCCACTTCATACAATTCCTCTGGAAATCCCACAAAATCATGAATGGTTTTTGGTTTTTCCATAGCAGTTATGAAAGTTCCCTTTGTTTCCCAATGAGCAGAAATGCACAAAATTGCTTTAGGTTTAGGTATGGCTTTCCCAATATTTCTAATACCATCAACAAATTCATTTTCTTCAATAGCATTCATCGGACTGCCATGCCCTAAAAACAAAACTGGCATTCTTTCGGTTCTATTCTTAGTATCTTCCATAAAAGCTCGGGTATTTATAATATAATTAGTTTTCGTTATTTTTCAGATTCTCTAATTCATTGATAAGTGTTTCCCATAACTCTATTTTCTTTTCCATCTCTTTTTTCTTGCTCTCGTATTTAGAATAAAAATCATTAGATGCAATCGCTTGTTTGTATGTTTCAGGATTTATAAGAACATCATCCATTTCTTTTAACTCCTTTTCCAGTTGCTGAATTTCAGTTTCATATTTTTCAATCTGATTGGTAATTTTTTTCAATTCCTTGTCAAATTGTTTTTTCTTTTCCCAGTTTTGTTTGTTGGCAGAAATAGCTTCCGTTTTATTATTTTGCAGGTTGTACTTTGTTGTTTTTTCGAGTTCTCTTAAAGTTTGTAATTTACGAGATTCCAAAAAGTCATAAATATCACCAATATATTCTTTTATGATATGGTTTTTAAATTCATATACTTTATTTGATAATCCTTGCAGAAAATCACGGTCGTGAGAAACCAGAATTAAAGTACCATCATACTGCAATAATGCGCTTTTAAGTATATCTTTTGAACGCATATCCAAGTGGTTGGTCGGTTCATCCAGAATAAGCAAATTTACGGGAGTAAGCAATAGTTTCGCCAATGCAAGTCTTGATTTTTCTCCACCAGATAGTACTTTTACTTTTTTATCTATGGTGTCACCACTAAAAAGAAAACAACCAAGTATATTTCTTACTCTTGTTCTGTTTTCACCAGTAGCAATATCATCAATGGTTTGAAAAACTGTTTTTTCGCCATCGAGCATGTCAGCCTGATTTTGGGCATAATAACCGATTTTAACATTATGACCTATAATAATTTCACCATTATAATCAATATCACCAACAATTATTTTTGATAAGGTAGATTTTCCTTCACCGTTTTTTCCAACAAAAGCAACTTTCTCCCCTTTAAGAATAGCAAAATTGAGAGATTGCAACACCAATTTACTACCATAGCTTTTACCTAAATTGTTAGCTTCAATAATAACTTTTCCTGAGGATGGTGCAGGAGGAAAACGAAAATGGATAGAAGAACCATCAATATCTTCCACTTCTATTTTATCAATTTTGTCAAGCATTTTTATTCTTGACTGAACCTGACGAGACTTGGTTGCCTTATATCTGAAGCGTTCAACAAAAAGCTCAATAGAAGCAATCTGTTTCTGCTGATTATTAAAAGCAGAGATTTCCTGTTCTCTTCTTTCTTCACGCATCAAAACATAATCGGAATAACAGGCTTTGTAATCGAATATTTTACCAAGAGATATTTCAATTGTTCTTGTGGTAACATTATCGAGAAATGCTCTGTCGTGAGAAACAATAACCACTCCTCCCCTATATGCAATAAGATAATCTTCAAGCCATTGAATAGATTCAATATCAAGATGGTTGGTAGGTTCATCGAGTAACAAAGTATCAGGTCTTTGAAGCAATAGTTTCGCCAATTCAACCCGCATCTGCCAACCACCACTAAAAGTTGGCAAAGCTTTCTGAAAATCAGTGCTGGAAAATCCCAAACCCAATAATACTTTCTCAGTATCTGCCTGCATTGTCTGACCTCCAATAATCTGGAAACGTTCGTTATATTCAGTTAGTTTATTAATTAACTTGTAATAACCATCAGATTCGTAATCGGTGCGATGAGCAATCTCGGCAGATGTTTTTTTAATTTTTTCTTCCAATTCCAATGCTTCCGAAAAAGCAGTTAATGCTTCATCAAAAACAGTTTTGGTGCTGTCTGTTTTCTTTTCCTGAGGTAAATAACCAACCTTTGAATCGGAAGTAATTGCAATAGCTCCATTTTCGGCTTCCTGCATACCGCATAATATTCTTAGCAGCGTGGTTTTCCCTGCTCCATTCTTACCTACAAGACCTATTCTGTCCTTATCATTTATAATGAAAGACACATCTTTAAAAAGATAATCACCCGTAAAGTGAATGGATAAATTGCTTATTGATATCATTTTTTATTTAAATCGGATGCAAATGTAAGGAATCTAAGCAAAATGCAGTAAATTCTGTTTCAAATACTTTTAATTATTTCTATCAAACCTTTTTAAATTGGATTTTTTAAATTATTTTTGATAGATTTTAATAAAAAACCAATAATATGGAAAACACATTAAAACCTGCAATATGTCTTATTGGTAAAGGGGCATTGCAAAAAGAATCAATAGACGTTTCTCGTTTATTTATTGAAATTTCAGTTAATTGTATTTCATATGCATTGCTTAATAATGAGACACAAATATATAAAGCTATTGAATCCTATTCTTTTACAGATACTAATAATTATAATGATATAAGCAATCGTTTAGAATATATTTACACTAATTCTGAGATTTTAAAAAACAATTATCTTTCTGTAAACATCCTTTTTAATGATTATAAATCTACTTTAATTCCTAACACACTATTTGATAAAAGCAATCCTGAACTTTATTTGAAATTTAATTACAATATTGATAATAGCGAAGAGGTTGCTTATGATAATCTCAGCATAACAGATGCTGCAAATATTTATACCATTAACAGGGAATTAAACAACAAAATTAAAATGCTTTTCCCAAAGGCGAAGGTATCTCACAGTTTTAGCGGTCTTATTGAAAATCTATTGTATCAGTTTTCTAATAACAAAGCAAACAAACTTATATTGCATGTTCAACAGAATTTCATTCAAATAATCAACATTCGCGAAAGCAAACTTGTTTTTTTCAATACTTTTAATTATAACACCAAAGAGGATTTTATATATTACCTCTTGTTTGCAATGCAACAACTTCATTTAAATCCAGAAACCCAAGAATTATTGGTTTTGGGTGAAATAGAAAAGAAAACTGCATTCGCAGAATTGCTTTTTAAATATATTAAAAATCCTGTATTTGGTGAAAGGTCGGCAATATATAAGTTTGATGTTGTATTTGAAGACATTCCACCACACCAATATTATAATTTATTGAATTTTCATATATGAGAATAATTAGTGGAAAGTTTAGAAGTCGAAGAATAAACGCTCCCGCCAATTTGCCTATACGCCCTACAACAGATTTTGCTAAGGAAGGTCTTTTCAACCTCATCAACAATCATATCAATTTCGCAGATATTGCTGTTCTTGATCTTTTTGCAGGAACAGGAAGTATTACTTATGAATTTCTTTCGAGAGGTTGCATAGAAGCTACTACTGTTGAAATAAATTCTAAGTGTACTGATTTTATGTACAAAACCAAAGAACTGTACGAATTTGATAATTTCCACATCATAAAAGGAGATGTGTTTGTATATCTAAATCGTTGTCATAAAACGTTTGATGTTATTTTTGCTGACCCTCCCTATGAAATGGAAAAAATAAATGAAATACCCAATCTGATCTTTGAAAAGAAGCTTTTGAATGCTGGTGGCTTTTTAATAATTGAACATTCGGCAAGGAATAGCTTTAAAGAACATCCATGTTTTTTTGAACAAAGGAATTATGGAAAGGTGAATTTTTCGTTTTTTCAGGTTATTAAATGACAATTTAGGTCAGGAAGACAAAAGAAAAAAGCATCGGGTTATTTTACAATTGGCATTTTCTGAGTAATGCATTCCTTTTCTGATATCAGGTTTAAATAATACAATCCTGGTTTAAGTGCATAGTTATGAATCATCCCCAACTATTGGGGTGATTCATAACTATGAAGTAGACGCAAAACAAACATGCGAAATTGTTAGAAGACATTGGTTTATTGAAAATAAGGGTCATCATGTGAGAGATGTAACTTTAAAAGAAGATGAAACAAGAATAAGAATAAATCCGGAAAATATATCCACTCTTAGACGTTTCGCATTACATGTATTAAGGAAAAATAAAATTGAAAATATAAATGGGGAATTGTAAGAAAATAGCCTTGATTACTATAAATTATACAGTTATCTATATTTTATTTTGAATTGAACAACCCTAGCTTTTATAAACCATAATTGTATATGTTTATTTTTTTATGTAATTTTGTTGTAACATATAAAATTTTTTAAAATTAAAAATAATCATTATGAAAATTAAATTCTTCTTTCTTTCTATTATTATGCTGTTTGCATTATTCGGATTGCAGGCAAATCCTGTTACAAAAGAGAATGCTACCAGGGTAGCCTTAAACTTTTACTATCAGGCAATAAATCAGCAACAACCAACTGATTTTAATAACATAAAAATAACTGACACCTATACAATTGCAGAAAAAGGAATGTGCTTTTACTATGTTTTTAATATAAAAAATGGCGGATTTGTAATAATCTCAGCAGAAGATGCAATGTATCCGATACTTGGCTATTCTTTTGAAAAAAACTTTTCTGAAGAGAATCCATCACCAGAATTTACATGGTGGATGAGTGGATACAAAGATCAGATTCGCTATGTAATAGAAAACAAACTTACTGCTGATATAAAAACCCAGCAACAATGGAATGACTATAGCATTTATAAAACTTTTTCTAAAAGTCCTTTAGATATAACATTAGGTCCGTTATTATTAACCAAATGGGATCAAAATTATCCTTATAATGAATTATGTCCATTAGCTGCTGGTGGCCCTGGAGGTCGTGTTTATGCCGGCTGTGTAGCCACAGCAATAGGACAAGTGATGAATTATTACAAATACCCCTTACAAGGTGCTGGTTCACATTGTTATAACAGCACATATGGATATTTATGTTCTACTTACAACGATTCTACTTACAAATGGAATGAAATGCCTAATTCTATTAATTCAAGTTGCATCCCTATAGCTTCTTTATTATATCAATTAGGAATTTCTGTTAATATGCAATATGCACCTGATGGATCTGGTGCTTATTCTTTTGACGTACCTTATGCTTTGGTTAATTATTTTGGTTATTCAGGAACAACTCAACATGTACCAAGAAGTAGTTATTCACAACCTAGTTGGGAAACTTTAATTCAACAGCAACTAAATTCTAAGATGCCGTTATATTATTCAGGACAAGGACCTGGTGGTGGACATGCATTTGTTTGTGATGGATTTCAAACAATTGGGACAACTACTACATACCATTTCAATTGGGGTTGGAGTGGTAGTTCTGATGGCTATTTTTCAATTTCAAATTTGAATCCCGGAGGTAATACTTTTAATTCGCAACAAGCAATGATAATTAATTCTACACCAGGAACTGGTTATCCTTACAATTGTTCAGGACAGAAAACATTAACCTCGTTAAAAGGTGTTTTTGAAGATGGTAGTGGATATATGGATTATCAACCAAATCTTAATTGCAGTTGGTTAATAAATCCAAGCAATCCTTCAGGCACAAATTATATTAGTTTGAAATTTGATCTTTTTGAATTAACAGATGTTAATGATGTTGTTACTATTTATAATGGAGAAACCACATCTGCTCCTGTTTTAGCAACATATAGAGGAGGCACTCCACCAACTATAGGTACAGCAATAAATTCTACTTCAAATAAAGTTTTAGTAACATTTACATCCGATGGAACAACAAATGGTGGAGGGTGGCATATTAGTTATTCTACTAGCAATATTGTACATTGTTCTGGTACTGTAACTTTATCTAATTCAAATTATTCTTTTGAAGATGGTAGTGGTTCCATGTACAACTATAATAATAGCACGGTATGTAGATGGAAAATTAGTCCTACAAATGCAACATATGTTAAACTAAAGTTTAATCAACTCGAAACCGAAGCTATAAATGATAAGGTTTCTATTTATAAAGAATTTACCACATTCGCGAGTGATTTAATTGGTACTTATTCCGGCTCAACCATTCCTGATACTATCGTTTCAACTACTGGTAGAATGTATTTAATATTTCAGACAGATGGAAAGAATACTTTTTCAGGTTGGTCTGTAACTTATAAATCTGATGGCACAAGTTCTGGAATTACTGAAAATGAAATTGTAAGCAACATTTCAATATTCCCAAATCCAGCTGAAAATAATGTAAAAATTAATTTTACTGTTAACACATTACAAAATGTTAAACTATCTGTAATTGATATTATTGGCAACAGTATTTACCATGAAAGTCTTAATAAATTTATTGGAACCTATGACAAATCTTTAGATTTATCTAAATTTGCAAAAGGATTATACTTAATTAATATTAAAACAGACAATGGTTCTTATAATCAAAAACTATTAATTAAGTAAATATTAAACTTGGTTTTAATGAAATGGCTGGCAATACAATAGGACAAATATTTAGACTTACTACCTTTGGGGAATCTCATGGGGAGGCAATTGGTGGAGTGATAGATGGTTGCCCTGCTGGATTAAAAATAGATTACGATTTTATACAACAAGAACTGACCAGACGAAAAACTGGTCAGTCTTTTTTTGCATCTAACAGAAATGAAAAAGACGAAATTACCTTTTTATCAGGCTTGTTTGAAGGAAATACTACAGGTACTCCATTAACGTTTATTGTTAAAAATACAAATGCAAATTCTGAAGACTATAAATCGATTAAGGATATTTATAGGCCGTCACATGCCGACTTTACTTATGAGAAAAAGTATGGTATAAGAGATTATAGAGGTGGGGGACGCGCATCTGCCAGAGAAACTGTTGCAAGAGTTGTGGCAGGAGCAGTTGCAAAACTGATTTTAAATCATTACAAAATAAAAATTACAGCTTATGTCTCTCAAATAGGTGATATCAAATTAAATAAAGATTATAAATATCTGGATTTTGATAAAATTGAGAATAGTCCAGTTAGATGCCCGGATGAAGAGGTATCAGAACAAATGTTAAAACACCTTGAAATTATAAAAAAAGACAACAATTCAGTTGGGGGTGTAGTTAGTTGTATTATTTCTTCTTGTCCTATTGGATTAGGAGAACCCATTTTTGATAAACTTCAGGCAGATCTTGCAAAAGCAATGTTAAGTATTCCTTCAGTAAAAGGTTTTGATTATGGTTCTGGTTTTGAAGCTTCAACTATGTTGGGTTCTGTAAATAATGATGTTTTTATTACAGATTCAAAAGAACGTATTGCAACTAAAACTAACTATTCTGGTGGAATTCAGGGAGGAATTAGCAATGGAGAAGATATTTATTTTAGGGTTGCATTTAAACCGATTGCTTCTATAATGAAAGATCAACAAACAATAAATAAAAACAAACAGAATATTATTATTGATATAAAAGGCCGGCATGACATTTGTGTTGTGCCTCGTGCTGTTCCAATTGTAGAGGCAATGGCTGCAATTATCATAACAGACCATCTTCTTAGAGACAAAGCATCAAAAATGCCTGAACTCTAAAAATCAAAATAACTTAATTAAAATCTAGTTATTGTAATTTAAATGAAAAATAAATAAATTTGTTTTAAATAGCTCAAATCATTATCTTTGCTTATACAATGAATAAAAATATTAATACAAAAATTGCACAAGTTCTTGAAAAAGTAAAAAAAAATGTAGCTTTGCAGAAATTTATTGAAGAAGAAAATAAAAAATTACATCAACAAAATATAGAAAATCATAAAACCATAAATGAATTAAACGAAAAAATTAAAGAATTAACAGAACAGAACAAAATAATTAAAATTTCGAAAACTTTAGAAAACACAAAGGGATCGACAGAAATAAAATTAAGAATTAACGAATTGGTGCGGGAAATTGACAAGTGTAAATCTCTATTGAATAGATAATATAAATATTAACTCCGATGGGAGAACAAACGATAACCATTTCTATTGCAGATCGACCATATCGATTAGCAATTAATAGTGAAAAAGAGGAAGAAAACGTACGTCAAGCAGCAAGATTTATTAATGAAAAAGTTAAAGAATATTCAACACATTATGCATTTAAGGATAAACAAGATTTATTAGCCATGGTTGTGTTGCAGTTTGCTGCTAAAGTTCAGGATTTAGAATTACAAAATGAAATGGAATCAAAAAAAACAATAGAAGGATTGATAGAAATAGAAAAGATATTATCATAAATTGCAATAGAATCGTTCTTTGAAAAGTACTTAACGTATACCCGCGTTAATTCAAACAAGTTTATAAACTCAACAGTTTAAAAATTAGAACCAGCTCATAAATAGCTAGAGCAGGCTTCGACCTTAGGGTTTACAATTTATTGTAACCGAAGAAACTCGAAATATTTGGCAGTTCTATCCATGTTACAATGGGGTTTATTAAACCAATGGAATTAATGCGGGTTTTTTATTTATAAAAAAATAATTTAATTAATTTGAAAAATGGATATAATCATTATTATTATTGCTGCTTTTGGGGGGTTGATTATTGGAGGTGCTATTACTGCAACTCTTTTAAGAAAGACCATTGTTAAGAAAAGCCAACAAATATTAAAAGAAGCAGAAGCAGAAGCAGAAGTTCTTAAAAAAGATAAAATTCTTCAGGCAAAAGAAAAGTTTTTACAGCTAAAAACAGAACATGAAAAACTTGTTAATGAAAAAAATGTTGCAATTACTGCAAGCGAGAACAGAACAAAACAGAAAGAATTGGCAGCATCTCAAAAATTAGAAGAATATCAAAGAAAACAAAAAGAATTAACTGTAATTAAAGATAATCTTACTGCTCAGTTAGAAGTTGTTACTAAGAAACAAGTTGAACTTGATAAATCTAGTAAACAACATATAGAAAAACTTGAAACAATTTCTGGTTTGTCTGCATCTGAAGCAAAAGATCAACTTATTGAATCTTTGAAAAATGAAGCTAAAAGTGAAGCAATAGCTCAAATAAGAGATATTGTTGAAGAAACTAAGCTTTCAGCTAACAGAGAAGCTAAAAAGATTATAATTGAGACCATTCAACGAACTGCTACCGAACAAGCAATAGAAAACACTGTTTCAGTGTTTAATATTGAAAACGATGAAATGAAAGGAAGAATTATTGGTAGGGAAGGTAGAAATATTCGTGCTTTAGAAGCAGCAACAGGAATCGAAATAATAGTTGATGATACCCCTGAAGCAATAATACTATCAGGATTTGATCCGGTTAGAAGAGAAATTGCACGCTTATCCCTTCATAAACTTGTTACAGATGGACGAATACATCCTGCAAGAATTGAAGAAATAGTTGCAAAAACTAAAAAGCAAATAGAACAGGAAATTATTGAAATCGGTAAACGTACATGTATCGATTTGGGTGTTCATAATTTACATCACGAACTCATTCGTATGGTAGGTAAAATGAAATACCGCTCATCGTATGGACAAAATTTGCTTCAACACTCAAAAGAAGTAGCAAACCTATGCGCTACTATGGCAGCAGAGCTAGGATTAAATCCTAAAATTGCTAAACGTGCTGGGTTACTCCATGATATTGGCAAAGTTCCAGATAATGAACCAGAATTACCACATGCAATTCTCGGTATGAAGTTAGCTGAAAAATTTAAAGAAAGACCTGAAATATGTAATGCTATTGGAGCCCACCACGACGAAGTTGAAATGGATAGTCTTATTTCTCCTATTGTTCAGGTATGTGACGCCATTTCAGGTGCACGTCCTGGTGCAAGAAGAGAAGTTGTAGAAGCGTATATAAAACGCTTAAAAGATCTTGAAGAATTGGCGCTTTCATATCCAGGGGTTATAAAGACCTATGCTATTCAAGCAGGAAGAGAGCTCAGAGTTCTTGTTGGAAGTGAGAAGATTTCTGATGAGGAAGCAGAACATATTTCTTATGATTTATCCAAAAAAATACAGACAGAAATGACTTATCCTGGTCAAATTAAAATCACAGTTATTAGAGAGACCAGAGCCGTCAACTTCGCAAAATAATTTTTATGACCAATAAAATTCGTGTTCGTTTTGCTCCGAGCCCCACAGGGCCTTTGCATATTGGTGGTGTCAGAACTGCTTTATATAATTATCTTTTTGCAAAAAAAAACAATGGAGATTTTATTCTTCGTATTGAAGATACCGACCAAACAAGGTTTGTGCCTGATGCAGAAAACTATATAATTGAATCTCTTGAATGGTGTGGGTTGAAGTTTGACGAAGGGGTTCATATTGGCGGGTCTCATGCACCATATCGTCAGTCTGAACGTAAGGAAATATATAAAAAATATGCTGATTTTCTGATAGAGAAAGGTTATGCATACTATGCTTTTGATACTTCAGAACAATTAGAAACAATTCGCAAACAATATGAATCAGGCAAAAGCACATTTTTTTATAATTCTGAAACTCGTTTAAAGTTAATTAATTCTCTTACTATTGCTGAAGACGAGGTAAAACAAAAAATAGAATCCGGAGAAAAATATGTAATTCGTATTAAAATTCCTGAAAATGAACAAATAATTGTTAATGATCAAATAAGAGGAACTGTTGTTTTTGAATCATCGATATTAGATGATAAAGTGCTCTTTAAATCTGATGGAATGCCAACATATCATCTTGCTAATGTAGTTGATGATTACTTAATGAAAATATCACATGTAATCAGAGGTGAAGAATGGCTGCCTTCCGCTCCCTTACATGTATTATTATATCGTTATCTTGGATGGGAAAAAGAAATGCCTCAGTTTGCTCATTTACCTTTACTTTTAAAACCTGATGGAAACGGAAAGCTAAGCAAACGTGATGGCGATAGATTAGGGTTTCCAGTATTTCCTTTGCAATGGATTGATCCATTTTCAAAAGAAATTTCTTCAGGATATAGAGAATCGGGTTATTTCCCTGAAGCATTTATAAATATGCTGGCTTTTCTTGGTTGGAATCCTGGTACTGAACAAGAAATATTTTCTTTAGAGGATTTAATTCAGTCGTTTACAATAGAAAGAGTTGGTAAATCTGGCTCCAAATTCGATCCTGAAAAAGCAAAATGGTTTAATCATCAGTATATTCAGAAAAAAGATGAGAAAACATTGGCTTCTTTATTTTCATTAGTTCTAATTGAAAAAAACATTTCTGTTAGTCTCGGCTATATTGAAGCTGTTTGTGTTTTAATGAAAGAAAGAATAAATTTTGTTAGTGAATTGTGGGAAAAAGCATCTTTCTTCTTTATTGCTCCTACCTCTTATGATTCAAAACTAATTAAAGACAAATGGAAAGATAATTCTTCGCAAATATTGATTTTATTTTCGGAGATGCTAAATAAACTTGAAACTTTTAATTCTACATCTATTGATACCAATATTAATGAGTTTTTAACAGCAAATCAAATAGGAAAAGGTCAGTTAATGCCTTTATTACGTCTTAGTCTTGTTGGGAATTCAACTGGTCCTGATATAACTCAAATAATTACAATTATTGGAAAAAAAGAAGTCATAAAACGCATTAACTCCTGTATTGCAATTATAGCAAATTGAATTTTATAAAAAAGGTTGATCTATCCATTGTAAATCAACCTTTTTTTATAAATAAAATGAGTTATTTACCACACAACTCAATAAAGTACATTTCTACACTTAACACCTCATTAGAAGCTTCTTGTGGATAAACCCAATGAAAATCATCGTTCCATCCTTCTTTTGTAACTAGAAATAAACTATATTTCTCTGAATGGTAGTTGGGAACAACAATAACTTTCTTCCATAGTTCTACCATTTCTGCATCATATTTAGCAATTCTGTCTTTTTCTTCTGTTGTATTGCCAACATAAACAGTGTTTCCTTTGCCAGCTATTGAGCCACTTGCTAGACTTTTTATATTATACTTATCTGGCAATTGAATCATTTGTTTATATATTTCGTCATTTTGAGTAGTTGATTTAATTAGTTTGTTGACATCCCATTTTTGTTCATAACGGAAAACAATTTTACTTTTTCCAATTACTCCATTTTTCTTTATACGTGCATTTCTTGCTTGCTTGGTTTCGTTTGAAAGAGGTGCATTTATACGATTTTCATACAAAATCCAAGTAGTATCCTTTCTTTCTAATATAAATTTATCGTTTTCCTGATAGAAATCCCAATTTTTAGGTATAGAATTTTTGATGATTTTTAAAGTTGCATCTTTATCAATATCATCAGTATTTTTATTTTGACTTTTTAAAGCAATAAATGGGGTTCCACAAATTAGAATCATTAATAATATACGTCTCATGGTAAAAAGTTTTAATAATTTTTATTAATCTGTAATTTCAAAAGACTTCATAAATTTATTTACATCTTTTTTATTTATATTCGCAGTTGGTGAAAAGACTGCTATTTGATACAAAATATTCTTAACAATTATTACTTTGTAATTAACTGTAAGGTTTTGGGCAGGTATTAAAATAATTGCTTCAATACCCTCAGATTTTTTTTGTTTAAATTTTTCTTGTTCTTTTATTTCTCCTTTGTATGAATCTTTAAATTTCGTCAATGCTGCAGTATTTGAAGCTTCATATCCTGTTGGTGCATTGTCTTTAAGAATAGTCCATATAAGTAAAAAATCTGCTCCTCCATTTTTTGCAGTAACAGTTGTAACTTTTCCTTCTGTTGTTTCCTGAAAACTGTTTTCATATTTTACAGGGAAATAAATTTCTATATAACCAGGTTTTGAGAAATACTTTACCCAATCTCCTCCTTTGGTTGATAAAGACGAGTTAGGAAAGGGCTGATTTGCTTTTGTAGTAAAAATTGTTGTAGTAAAAACACATATAAATAAGAGAAAAAAGTTAATTTTTTTTACTAAGCTTTGTTTTTCTTTTTGCAGTTTCATAAGATTAATTTTAAATGAATGAAAAATTATTTACTAATTATTAAAATAGACAATTATAATGCCATATTATTCAACAATGGTTATTTTTTTGACTATTGTTCCATTAGAAGTTTTAAATTCTAATAGGTATATACCATTATTCAGTGCTTTTTTATTCCATATATAAGTATATATACCTTGTTGCTGATTTTTATTAACCAAAATAGCTTTTTTGTTACCAATTAAATCATAAACAATTAGAGATACATCTGTTGGTTTTGGAATAAAGTATGTTATATTGGTAGAAGTGCTAAAAGGATTAGGACTTGTAGAAAGAGAAATTTTATTTTCGGTAATTTCATTAATTCCATCTGCAATAACATGAATGTCTTGGCAATAAGTATCAGTTTGATTAGTATTATTATTGACAACAGTAACGCAAGCATGATACATACCTGAGTCAGCATAAACATGATAGGGAGCACAGGAAGATGAATCTGCATCTCCATCGCCAAAATGCCATATCATATGAGAAGGATCCCCTAAAGAAGAACCTTTGAAATCAACTGGTGTAGCAGCTTTATGATGATAATTGTTATTGATCAAATAGCCAAACATGCCCTTCAATCCAGGATCTATAACTCCAACATTTATTAACTGAACATAATCACTAGAACTATTGGCATTTGAAGCTTTTAAATGAACAAGGTACAATCCGGCTGTACTATATAATCTTGTTACATTTTGTGAGGTAGCTGTTGCACCGTCACCAAAATCCCAACTCCAACTTGTTGGATTACCAGTAGAGTTATCACGAAAAGTTACTAACCTACTTGCATTTGCCCAAAAATTAAAAGAAGCATTGCAGGTATTTGAATTAGTTCTTGATGGGACAAATTGACATCCTGTATTATAGCAACTATGTGCATCATCCCAAACAGATAAACACACATTATAGAAACCTGATTGAGAATATTTTTTCTTGGGATTTTGTTCACTAGAAGTAGTATTATCTCCAAAATTCCAATTGAAATGTGTTAAATTGTTTCCTAGGGAATTATCATAAAACCTAATAGAATCGGTAACAAAATCTGAAGAAAAGTTGAAATCTGCACGACAATCAATATTATTTGTGCCAACAGAAATAACTTCATGATAAATGTCCATACATGAATTTGCAATATTGAATACTAATAGTCTTACATTATAATATCCATAGGAAGGATAAGAATGCAAAGGAGGATTTTGCAAATTCGATGTAGTTCCATCTCCAAACTCCCATAACCAATGATTAGGTGAACCCATCGACATGTCTGTAAAAGATACATCATTTCCATTCACAACATATTCAAAACTAGAATTGCAAAGATTGTTTGTATTACCAACTTCAATTAATTTGGAAATTGTAGAGTAACATGTATCATTATAGTTTACTGTTAGTTTAACCAAATAAAAACCAGGTTGAGAATAAGTTATATTAAATGGTGTAGAAGAATTATTATTTGAGAATGTTCCATCTCCAAAATCCCAAAAAGATGAGCTATGACCTGCTGTTGATACATTCTCTATACCAACAACATTACTTGTTGTTGTTGTATTTGCAAAAAAATCCGAAATACATTCTGCACTGGCAAATTTAAATGCCGTTAAAATCAATAAAGTAAAAATTATTTTTTTCATATCATTGAGATTAAGTAAATATTTAATTTTTTCTATTGAGGTAATCAACAAATTTAAAAAAATAAATCATTAAAACAAAAAAATCATTTAATAAATTTACTGTATTCATCGTTTTAATAATAAATTATTACTTTGAAGGAAAATATAATATGGATAATTTTAATATCGGTCTATTTTGCTTTGTAAGTATGTGTAAGATAAATTTTTATAAAAATAAAAAAAATCGTATATTGCAAACCTTTAAGAGTCTTATTAACTCATTTAAAGCGAATTTAAATTAACATTTAATATTATGAACAAAAGAAGACAAACGTATATTTTCTTTTTTCTGGTGCTTTTTTTCACAAATTCATCTATTGCTCTAAAAATTGATGGAGTGAAAGATACGATTATTAAGGATACTGTTTTTACTCCCATTTTTCAACAAAATTACCAGATAACAGACGACCCTATTGTTTCTATGTTTGATAGTCTCACTCAAATAACTTTTATTGACACTCTTGCTTCAAAAAATTCAATGCCTACTTATGATCCCAATATTTATAGTAGTTATGATGCTTTGGATTCGCTTTATGCAAAACGATTAGCAATTCTTAATGTTAATTCTCCCTTTAAATACGAATATAATGATGATGTAAGAAGTTATATTGATATTTATGTTTCAAAAAAACGTTCTCTTACTGCTAGAATGCTCGGTATGTCAAAAGTCTATTTCCCTCTTTTTGAAGAACAATTAGACAAGTATAATTTACCTTTAGAATTAAAATATCTTGCAATTGTTGAATCTGCTCTGATTCCAACTGCAAAATCAAGAGCGGGTGCAGCCGGTTTGTGGCAATTTATGCTGGGAACCGGAAGGATGTACGATTTGAGTGTGTCTTCTTATGTTGATGATAGATTTGACCCTTTAAAATCAACTATTGCAGCTTGTGAACATTTTCAAGATCTTTATACTGTCTATCACGATTGGGCATTGGTATTGGCTGCTTATAATTCAGGAGCTGGAAATGTAAATAAGGCTATCAAAAGATCGGGCGGTGAGATGGATTTTTGGAAAATTAAACCTTATCTCCCTCGTGAAACACAAGGCTATGTACCAGCTTTTATAGCTGTTAGTTATGTGATGAACTTTGCTTCAGAACATAATATTTATCCTGTGGAACCTAAAATTGCACAAATAAAAACAGATACTGTAATAATTCATAAAGAACTAACATTTGCCCAACTTTCAGAATACTTAAAAGTTCCAATTGAGGATCTTGCTTTGTTAAACCCATGTTATAAAGCAGGAGTAATCCCGGCTTATGAGAATAAAAAGTATGTATTGCGTTTGCCAATCGAATATATTGATAATTTTGTTACTCATGATACTGCTATTTATAAATATAAATCAAAAAACGAGCAATTAAATCAGGAATGGCTTGCTATCCAGAAAAAAGAAATGGAGAAATTCAAAAAAACACTGAATAAAGGCAAGTATTCTACCGGTTACCACACCGTTAAAAAAGGAGAAACATTGGGTTCCATTGCAGGCATGTACAATTGCACCATAAAAGAGATAAAAGACTGGAATAATCTGAAGGGAACAAACATCAATATTGGTCAAAAACTTTATGTATATTCAGATAAAAAAGTAAAAAATCTTACAACAAACACTACAACTGTAAATACCAAGGTGAAAGACATCAATAAAACAGTGGTTAACAAAAATGCTCCTACTGATAACAAAAAAACGACTTTATCAAAGAAATTTATTTATTATACTGTTCAGAAAGGTGATACTTTGTGGAGTATTGCGAATAAATATCCTGGAGTTTCTGTTGATGACATAAAGAAAGCCAATAATTTAAATGATGTAAAGCTACAACCTGGACAAAAATTAAAAATTACAATTTCCAGTTAAATTTAATTTTCTTTATAAAAATGAGTTGATTAAAGATATCAGCTCAATAAAAACATAGTTATTACCTATCTAAATGATGCAACCCCCCAAAAAAACAATACTAATCATTGGTATTCTGATATCAATGGCAGTATTTTTCTTTTGTTATAAGTATATTATATCAAAACAAAGCAACGAGTATTCAATAACTATAAAAGTCAATGGAATTCAAAGCAAACAAGCCTATCTTTCATTATTAAAAGGTGGAAAGCAAATAATGATTGATACCACAGAAATTGATGATGAAAAAATGCATTTTCAATTCAATGGTCCAGTATTGGTAGGTATGTATCGTGTTATTCTAGATGAAGGAAATTACATAGACCTCGTTTTTGATAACAAGCCTGTTAAAATGGAAACGAATATTAATGATTTGGTAGCTGAAATGCAAATCATAAAATCTGATGAAAATCAACAATACTACGAATACCTTAAATTTTCCCAATCTAAAAATTTAAAAATATTCGATATTGTTGCAAAAGCAAAAGAGTTGCAAGCAGATACAATTAAAAATGCTGCCAGAATTGATAGTCTTAAGAATGAAATTGACAATGTAATTAGTGAAAAAAATAAATTCATTATCGACTTTTCTGCAAAAAAACCTAATAGTATAACATCACGTATCGTAAAATCTTATATATTGCCTGATTTCAACGAGTTTAAAAAAAAGAATCCCACTACTACTTATAAAAATAAAAACGAGTATCTGGGAGATCATTTTTTCGATTATATAAACTTCAATGATACCCTCTTATTATATACCGATGTGTTTTATAATGCTTGTAATAATTACATTCGTAATTTTGTTACTGCTGATGGGAATGGTTACCGTAAGGCTATAGATGTTGTTATGTCTAAATCTTCTTCTAGTCCAAAGGTGAATAAATATTTTCTTGACCTTTTTGTTGAAACTTTTGAAGAATCGAGTTGGGAAAGCGTATTCACTTATCTGGTAGAAAACTATTATCTCCAATCATATTGCGAAAGCGATGATACAATTGCCAAAGAATTAAAAAACAAAACTGAAATATTAAAAAACTTAGCAATAGGAAACAAAGCTCCTGAAATTCTATTAAAAGATGAAAACAACAAAGAAACCTCACTTTATTCTTTAAATAAAAGCCTTTATTTAGTGTTTTTCTGGAAATCAAGCTGCGAATATTGTGAAGAATCTATTCCCCAATTAAAGAAATTATATTCTACTTATAAAAATTCAGGTTTTGAAATTTTAGCAGTTTCTATTGATACGATTAAAACAAAATGGGTTGATGCTTTAAATAAAAATAATACCACCTGGATTAATCTTTCCGACCAAAAGGGTTATAAAAGCATTGTTTCTAAAAACTATTATGTTTGGCGAACACCTACATATTATTTGCTCGACAAAGAGAAGAAAATCATAAGTAAACCTGTTTCTGTCGAGCAAATAGAAAGCAAGTTAAAAAAAGTATTTAGTTATATTACGATAGATAAAAACACAAAATAAGATTTTCAAGAAATTAAATTCATATTTTCTTGCATACAATTCAGAAAAGGTTTATAATTTTGTGCTCAAAACTAAGCAACTAAAGCAGATGAAAAAACCTATTCTAATAATCGTAATTTTTCTTTCAATATCTCTTTATTCAATTAAAGCTCAAAAACAATGGACACTGAAAGAATGTATTGATTATGCACTTGAACACAATATCCAGATTAAACAACAGTATTTAAATCTCGAATTATCAAAAGGAAATCTTTTGCAAAGTAAGATGGCATTGTTGCCAAATATTAATGGTAGCGCAAATCAGGTTTACAATTACGGAAAAACCATTGATATGTTTACCAATACTTTTGCTACCGAAAAAGTTCAATCAAACAATTTTTATTTAAGCTCTGGCATTACATTATTCAATGGATTTCAACTTTTAAACACTATAAAACAAAACCAATACGATGCAATGTCAAGCGCATATAGTCTTGATAAGTTTGAAAACGATATATCATTAAATATTGCTACAGCATATCTTCAGATATTATATAACCAGGAACTACTCGAAATTTCTAAAAACCAATTGGAAATTACTACACAACAGGTAGAAAGAACCAAGAAATTGGTAGATGCCGGAACACTTGCAAAGGGGAGTCTTTTAACTATGCAGTCTCAAGCTGCTGGTGAAGAATTGCAACTCGTAAGTGCACAAAATCAACTCGACCTCTCTTACTTAACCCTTATCCAACTTATTGATCTTGATTCTCCAAAAGATTTTACTATCGAAAAACCAATCATTGAGATGGCACCTGATGTTAGTTTTCTCACCGAACCAATTCAGATTTACGAAAAGTCTCTTACTATTTTACCCGAAATAAAAAGTGCAGAACTAAAAGTAAAAAGTGCTTATACTGGGTTATCATTAGCAAGAGGTCGTATAAGCCCAAGTTTAAGTCTTAGAGGTAGCATTGGTACTGGGTATTCTGGCGCAAGTACAAGATATAATGGTTTTACTACAAATGGTCAGGATATTATTGGTTATACTTCTGAATCAATTCCTGTACCTGTTGTTAAACCACATATAGATTATAATATAGAGAAAATTCCTTTTAATGACCAAATCAATGACAATATCAACAAGTCAATTGGTATTTATTTAACCATTCCTATTTTCAATAATTTTCAGGTTAAGAACACAATTAGTGCTTCAAAAATTAATTTAAAAAATGCTGAATACAATTTAGATCTTACTAAAAACAACTTAAACAAATCTATTTATCAGGCATATGCCGATGCCAAAGCTGCATTAAAAAAGTATTATGCCACACTAAAGGCTGTTGAAGCAATGGAAGAATCGTTTAAATACACACAACAAAAATTTGATGTAGGAATGGTTAATTCTATTGATTACAATGATGCCAAGAACAAACTTGTTAAAGCAAAATCAGACCTCTTACAAGCAAAATACGAATATGTATTCAGAATTAAAATCCTTGATTTTTATCAGGGCAAACCACTTACATTTTAATTATTTTTAAAGAAAACAATACGAAATGAAAAATAAAAAAGTATTAAAATATTCATTGATTGCACTGGGTGCATTGATAGTGTTCGTAATTATAGCTAAGAAAAGCGGTTGGATTGGTAAAAGCGAAACAATTAAAATTAGTACAGATTTTGCTACAAAGCGAACCATCGTTGAAATAGTTTCTGCAAATGGCAAAATACAACCTGAAGTGGAAGTTAAAATTAGCCCTGATGTCTCAGGAGAAATTGTTGAACTTAAAATAAAAGAAGGAGATCAGGTTAAGAAAGGTCAACTTCTTGCAAAGATCAACCCTGATATGTATTTATCAAATCTGGATAAAATGGTTGCTGCATTAAATAGTTCCAAGGCAAATCTGGCAAATTCAAAAGCTCGTTTAGCTCAGGTTCAGGCTCAATTTACAAATGCAAAATTATCTTTTGACAGAAACGAAAAACTATGGAAAGAGAATACTATTTCTCAATCGGAATACGATGCTGCTAAATCTGCATACGAAGTTGCCAAATCAGAAGTAGATGCTGCAAACGAAACTGTTATTGCCTCTCAATATAATGTTAAGAGCACTGAAGCTTCATTAAAAGAAGCCAAGGACAATTTAACAAAAACATCAATATTTGCTCCTGTTGATGGAACTATTTCTAAACTTAATGTAGAAAAAGGGGAAAGAGTTGTTGGAACCTCTCAATTTGCCGGAACAGAGATAATGCGAATAGCAGATCTTAGCGAAATGGAAGTTAATGTGAGTGTTAATGAAAATGATATAGTTCGGGTTCATCTTGGCGATACTGCTCTGGTTGAAGTTGATGCATATCTTAATCGTAAATTCAAAGGAGTAGTAACTGAAATAGCTAATTCTGCAAATACTACAGGCGTTAGTGCTGACCAGATTACCAATTTTGATGTAAAGATCAGAATTGTTCGTGAATCTTATTTAGATTTATTATCTGACAAACAAAAGGACAAATCTCCTTTCCGTCCGGGGATGTCTGCGACTGTAGATATTCAAACAAAAACAGTTTACAATGTACTTTCAGTCCCTATACAATCTGTAACTACCCGCGATGATTCCACTGGTGGAAAAAAGAAAGAAGATCTAACTACAAAGGATCCAACAAATAAAGAGAAAACTGATGAAAAAACCGAAAAATCCAAGAATACTATTGTAAATGAATATGTATTCCTATATGTAAATGGTGTAGCAAAATTGCAAAAGGTAAAAACCGGTATTCAGGACAATAATTATATAGAAATTATTGAAGGCATAAAAGAAAAGGACGAAGTAATAAGTGCTCCATATAGGGCAATTTCCAAAACACTTAAAAATAAAGATAAAGTAAAAAAGGTGAAGAAGGAAGACTTGTTTACTTCGAAGGAATAATCTTAATAGTTCATTATTCTTTTTATATTTGTAATAAACCGTAAATATAATTAATGCCAATAATCTTAAATATCGAAACAGCTACTTCTGTTTGTTCCATTGCAGTGAGTAAGGATGGTAAATTACTTTCTTTAAAAGAAATTGTAGATGGGAATTCTCATTCATCGGTAATTACTATTTTTATTCAGCAATTGATGGAGGAGTGCAAGTTAAGTATTTCCGATATTGGTGCTATAGCGGTTAGTAAAGGTCCTGGTTCTTACACGGGATTAAGAATAGGTGTTTCCACTGCTAAAGGGTTATGCTATTCTCTTGATAAACCATTAATTGCTATTAATACACTGCAAGCTATGGCATGGGGTATGGCAAAAATGAATGCTGGTAATTTAAAAAACAGCTTATTTTGTCCTATGATAGATGCTCGACGTATGGAGGTTTATACTGCTTTTTATAACTATAGCAATGAAGAAGTAAGAGAAACATCTGCCGACATTATTGATCAATATTCTTATAACGATATTTTATCAAAACAGCAGGTAATTTTTGCCGGTAATGGATCAGATAAATGCAAAGAAATACTTTTAGCATATCCCAATGCTTCTTTTCTTGATGGGTTCCAAGCTTCAGCAAAATATATGATATCTATAGCCGAGAATAAATTTAAAAAGTCTGAATTTGAAAATACGGCCTACTTCGAGCCTTTCTATTTAAAAGATTTTGTTGCCGGAAAACCAAAAGTAAAAGGTTTATAAGTGTCAAGTACTTTTGCATACTTAGGGTGCTTGTATGGATTTCCTTTTTTCTGTACGATAAAATAGAAAGATCAAAGAAAAGATAAGTAGCAAACTAAAGGTAGATAATAACACTGCATTATTTTCCGTTCCGACTTTATCAATATCAAAATTTAATTGTTTTTTGCGACTCAGAAAATCAACAATAACTGCTAATGCATTATTAGTGAAATGTGCCATTATAGGAAGCCATAAAGAACCTGACCAATAAAGCAGATATCCAAACAATGCGCCCATCAATACACGGGGAATCAAGCCATAAAATTGTAAATGAATTGCTCCAAATAAAAATGCAGAAAAGAAAATTGCGATATGAATGTTTTTTGTCCATTCTAGGAACAATTTCTGCAATACTCCTCTGAAAAACAACTCTTCTCCAACAGCGGCAAGCACTGCTATCACAAACAAATTAGCCAATAAGCCATATATGGTTGACACATTAAGAAAAACTTCAGTGATTTTTGCAGCAGCATCTTCCGATTCTTTCATCCAGCTCTCCATTCCTGCCAAAAACCCAGGCAAATGTATTTTTGAATTTATTAATGCAAGCCAGTTTATAAATGGAATTGCTACGATCATTATTAAACATGATAATGCAATAGATAATAATTTTGTCCCTTTGTTTAATTGCAGGTATTCTTTAATATTTTTGCTTACCAGCAGCGCAAATACAATAACAGGTGTAATAAAAAGTCCAATTTGGCTTACTGACTGAAAATATTTTGCTATAGTAGCATATTCAGGATTAGCAGATTGGGTGAGTGCATTGAATAGTTCTAAAAATCCGACGCCAAACAATGGCATAGCTATCAAAAAGCCCAAAATCATGCATATAATAAATGTAACAAATACAATACTTAAAAAAAGTACCAGTTTTACAGCATGTGGTGTATTATAAAATAAGGGGTTTCTTGTTGTCATTATAAATTTTAATTAATTTCTTTTATCTATACCCCACATCAACTTGTTTCTGATAGTGCTATAGAAGTTTTCATTCTCTAGTTTTACCAGATTTATATTAAACGATGCTTTTTTTATTGTAAGGTTTTCGCCTGATTCTATTGCTAATATACGAGAATCTAAACAGGTTAGAAACGACTTGTTTCTTCCTTCAACGGTAAGTTTAATAATATTGTTGTCGGGAATAACAATAGGACGAACAGTTAAATTGTGTGTGGCAATGGGTGTTATTATAAAATTTTCCGATTCGGGAGCTACTATTGGACCACCACAACTAAGCGAATAACCCGTAGAACCGGTTGGAGTTGCTATAATTAATCCATCAGCCCAATAGGTATTTAAATATTCTTCATTTACATAAGCTTTAATCATTATCAACGAAGCTGTTTCTTTTTTCTGAACAGAGATTTCATTTAAAGCAAAATTCAGGTTACCAAAAAAATTCTTTTCTGTTTCCAGGCTTATCAACGATCGTTTGTCAATGGAGTATTTTTTCTTAATAAGTTCATCTATCGCATCCAGACAGTTTTCTTTTGAAAGGCTTGATAAAAAACCAAGTCGGCCTGTATTTAGACCCAGAATTGGAATTCCCGAATCTTTAACAATAGTAATTACATCAAGTATAGTTCCATCTCCACCCACACTAAACATAAAGTCTATTGGCATTTTCAATTCTTCTGCTTTCGAAAAAAGGGAGATTTCTGAGATAAAAACAATCTTGTTCTTTTTTAAAAAATCATAAAATGGTTTATAAATAAACAATTTTATTTCGAGCAGTTCTAGTTTGGAAAACAATTGTTGTACATAAGCAACAGCGTCTTCACCAAACGATTTACCATAAAATGCTATTTTCATGTTTAGTTGGTTCTATATATTTAAATAGTTCATTAGCGAATCAAACCTTTCCTGAATAATATCCGTATCTTCCTTTTCTGAGAAAGAAGCTTTTATTATATAATTGTAACGATAAAAAGTTTGTAAGATGGGTGCAAGATCGATTTTGTTAATTTTAATTGTTATCTCAAGCTTTGTAGAATCAGGGTGAGAAGTAACATACAGGCTCAATACTTTAGCATCATTCGATTCTACAATTTGGGCAATTTCGGAAATAGAATAATCATTAATATTGAGTTCTATTACTATGATTCCGCCTGGGTTTTCGAATGCTGAAATTTTTGAAAATTGTTTTACAAGATTGGCGAGTGTTATTACACCAAGGTAATTGTGCTTTTCGTCTAACACAGGTAAAAGACTTAGGTCTAGTGTAGAGATAACCTTAAGTACTTCATATATATGCTGTTTTTCGGTAACATATGGTTTTTTTAACGAAAGTATATGGTTGCCCAATGCTTCTTCTGGTGTATTTAAATTTAAAATATCCGCTTCTGATATAAGTCCTAAAAATTCAGTGTTGTTCACTATCGGAAGATGCAATACCTTAAACTCATCCATAGTGTTTAAAGCCAGCAAACCAGTATCCGATGTTTTGAGCGGTAATATAAAGTCACTTATTAAATCTTTTGCCAGCATAATAATTATGATACTATTATTTTATTAATCAGTAACGTTTTTTTGTTTTTATATAAATGTATAATTGTTTAATAATTCATTAAATATAACTGATTTTCATAAAAAACAATTAAGCAATAAAACATAAAGCAATTCAACATTAAATTTTCAATACAAACCTACGTGTTTTTTTTTTAATAAATAAACAATCAATCTATGAAAAAAAAATTGTGAAATATTTATTTTAATTCAGAGAAAATATTATAGGATTTCTTTTTCTTCCTTAAATTTTTTAGATCAGGTTTGTTGAAATGGCAAAATAGCTAACATCTTTTGAATATTCTTTAGTGTAACTCTTTATTAGTTGGTGATAAAAACAGATAAACTTGTTATGAGATTGTTTTAAATGATAAATTTAAGTGTAAAAATCTAAATAATACTATTTGGTATGGGATGAAGCTCGTTTTTGTTTTAAGTTTTGAGGATTTAAGGTATCGGGAACGCATCGGAAGGGAAGGAAATTGATTTGGAACATGAGGAAATTGGTTCGGAAGGGGAGGAAATTGATCCGGAAGGAGAAGAAATTGGTTCGGAAGAGGAGGAAATTGGTTCGGAAGGAGAAGAAATTGGTTCGGAAGAGGAGGAAATCGATCCGGAAGGAGAAGAAATCGATCCGGAACATGAGGAAATCGATCCGGAAGGAGAGGAAATTGGTTCGGAAGAGGAGGAAATTGATCCGGAACATGAGGAAATCGATCCAGAAGGAGAAGAAATTGCTTCGGAAGAGGAGGAAATTGATCTGGAAGGGAAGGAAGTCGATTCGGAAGAGGAGGAAATAGGATTGGAGGAGGAAGAAATTGGAATGGAGGATAAGGAAATTTATTCGGAAGGAGAGGAAATTGAGTTGGAAGTGTAGATTTAGGATTTACGATTACTCTCACTAAAAGTTTGGGATTTGCGATTTTTTTACCACGAAGGAACACAAAGGGTTTTCACAAAGGAGCACTAAGGGATTTTCGATTACTCTCAATACAAGTTTGCGATTTAAGATTTTTTAACCAAGACACAAAGGATTTTCATAAATTACATAATGTGGATTAATTAAGTGGCAGGATATAGTAGCAGGTGGAAGAAGGCATGTTGGTTTTTCAGGAATATATGAGGCAGGAAATTGGTAAACATGTCCCTGTTTCCATCAAATGCCAATTTAAAAAAAATTACATTTCAAATTATTATAAAGGTCCAACCTTTCAAAAAGGTAGAAACTATTGCATCAAAATAAATACTCATTCAATTTTAATTTTATATCTTACTTCTGCATATCAATTTTTCTTATTTAAAACTAATTTTTCCATGTACACAAGTTTTAATAGTTTTGTAAATAAATTCAACACAAATGACAAAACTTAGTGTTAATATAAACAAGATTGCACTTATTCGCAATGCCCGTGGAGGCAATTTACCGGATGTTTTAAAAGTTGCTCTCGATTGCGAACGTTTTGGCGCGGAGGGAATAACCGTACATCCTCGCCCAGATGAACGGCACATTCGCTTCAAAGACCTCACTGATTTAAAACCATTACTTAAGACCGAGTTTAACATTGAAGGTTATCCTTCAAAGTTCTTTATCGATAAAGTAATTTCTGTAAAGCCAGCGCAAGTTACACTTGTTCCGGATCCTCCTGGAGCCATTACCTCAAGCGCTGGGTGGGATACCATTAAAAATGAATCATTCCTCAAAGATGTTATTGCTGAATTTAAGAAAAACGGAATTCGTACTTCGGTTTTTATTGATACCGATTTGCAAAACATCAGAAATGCAATTAAAACCGGCACTGATCGTATTGAATTATATACCGAAAAATATGCACACGATTATTATATAAACAAAGAGGAAGCTATTAAACCATATATGCAGGCTGCTAATTGTGCTTTTGAATTAGGATTAGGTATTAATGCCGGGCACGACCTCAACCTGGATAACCTCAGTTATTTTGCAAAGAACATAAAAGGGTTGCTCGAAGTTTCTATCGGACATGCCCTTGTGTGCGATGCTCTTTATCTGGGTTTGGAAAATACAATTCAATTGTATTTGCGACAACTTAAAAGTTAATTTGGTGAAACTCTTTTACAGAAAAATCGGAAAAGGAAAACCATTTATAATACTTCATGGGTTGTTTGGTTTGTCGGACAATTGGTTTACTTTGGGTAAATCTTTGTCAGAGAAATATGAAGTAATTCTGGTAGATCTGAGAAATCATGGGCAGTCACCCCATAGTTCGCATTTTACATACAATGCAATGTGTCAGGATCTGCTCGATTTGTATGAAGAACTAAATATTAGTGAAGCAATAATGCTTGGTCACTCCTTGGGAGGAAAAGTTGCCATGCAATTTGCATTAGATAATCCGGAAAAAGTAGAAAAACTGATTGTTGTGGACATTTCCCCCAAACCAACACCATTAAGGCATCTGGATATCATCAATACAATGCTTGATATTGATTTTGAAAAGCTTAAAACACGTTCTGAAGTAGAGCAACAACTCGAAAAAACCATTAAAAGCAAACAAGTCCGACAATTGTTAATGAAAAATCTGTATTGGGCAGACAAAACACGATTGGCCTGGAAGCTTAACATTTTCGCCATCAACGACAATCTGGATGAAATATTTAAAGAGATTATTAGTATTAATCCTTTTAATAAACCTATATTAGTTGTAAAAGGAGCCCTTTCTGATTATATCACCAAAGAAGATCTTTCTCAAATTAAAGTATTATTCCCTGAATTTAAAATAAGTATTATTGAAAATGCTGGTCATTGGGTTCATTCCGACAATCCATCTGCTTTTATGGAAGCTGTAAACTTGTTTTTAAACAGCGCTCAAAACCCATAATTCAACCAATTCATCCTTTCTTCGGCTCAAATCTCTTTTTGTTTTCTTTGATGCATCACGAACTTTTTTACATATCAATGCATCTTTTTTGAAACGTCCTCCGGAAGAAAGTTCTTCTTCAACAGGATGGGTATTTGTTAGCCCAGATGATTGGGCAAGATTAGAAAAAATCAAAACTATTTTTCCTCTAGGTTCCAAATGTGCAAGTGCCTGTTCAAAAAAACGAGGAAAAAGATTTGTATCGTAATAGATCGCCTTATCCAAACCGCTCAGGTTATAAGATGCGGGTAGCCATGGCGGATTAAATACAATAAGTTCAGACCTTATATCAAGAGTTCCAAACAAATCTCCATAATACAATCTCAATTTATCATTCAAATTCATTCGCTTTATTTCTTCATCAACACCAATAATTGCATTTTCATTGACGTCTGTTGCATAAACAGTTTTAAAACCGCTCTCTAATAGTTGAAAGGATAAAATACCACAACCTGTTCCGATATCAATTGCAGTGTTTTTTTGTCCATTATAGTTTTTAAGCCAGTTTGCAAAAAGTTCCAAATGCTCAAATCGGGTAGGGAAATAGGTGCCATAAAAAGGATGCAATCTCTGTTTGATTACTTTCATCATAATTCCCTTTTCGTACCATTGCCACGAACTATTCAGTCCCTGAACATCAGGAAAAGATAAAAGAAACTCAGAAATATCGGGATACAATTGTTTTAACCAGCCAATTTGGGGAGCTTTTCTTATTGCAATTTTATTGTCTTTCAGAGGCAACAACAATCTTTGCGATATTTCGCAAAACATTGAACGAAAATCTCTTTGCCCTTTGAAATTTTCTTCGCTACTTTGTGCCTTAAGATAGTTTTTTAACTCAGCAAGAATCGCTAATCCTGTGCTATAAAAATCTTTAACTAAAACAATTTCACCTTCAACAAGTGCTTCAACAATACTTTGCAGATCAGTTCTCCGGTTTACAACAATTAAATCAATATCTGAAGTAAAGGGATGAGGTCTTTTAGGTTTTAATGCTTCTATGTTGCTGGTCATTGTCCTTTATAATTATTTTATGGCAGACCAAAGGTATCTATTAATTTTTCTAAAATTAATAATTCATTTTCAAAGAAAAAGTAATTTATCGAAGACTTCTATAGAAGATTTGGCATTGTTTTGTCAGGCCTTATTCTGTTCTTTTCCATGAATTTTCTGATGTTTTTAATATCTGCAGATTTTGTTGTATCTTCAGAAAAAGCAGGCACAATGTTTCGAAGCTTTTTATATACCTCTTTTGTATAATCTGACAATTTATCCTGACATTTGAGATAATCAATAGCTTGAATAAGTGTTATAAGTTCAATAGCAATTACATCATAAGTATTGCTAACAACTCTTTTAGTTATCATAGCAGAATTGGTTCCCATACTAACTATATCCTGATTATCATTGTTACAAGAAATACTATGAACATAGTTAGGAAATGAGAGTGTTTGGTTTTCAGCAACTGTTGATGTAGCTGTAAACTGCACTCCCTGCATTCCAAAGTTAAGACCCAATGTGCCTAAGTTCACAAAAGGAGGTAATAAATCGTTTAATCTGGGGTTAAGTAAATAATTTAATTGTCTTTCAGCAAGCATAGAAAGACGGGTAATTACTGTTTTTATTTTATCCATTTCCAATGAAACATAATCTCCATGGAAGTTTCCACCATGAAAAATATTTTCATTTTCAGGATCTATAATTGGGTTGTCGTTAACCGAGTTAAATTCAGCAATCAATACATTCTCAGCAAAGGTCAAAGTATCGTATATAGGTCCTAATATTTGTGGAACACAACGCAATGAATAATATTCCTGAACCTTATCAGCTAAAATACTTTCTTTAAAATCTTTTCCAAATAGATGCTCATGGCGTTTCCTTATTCTACTGCTGGTTGCCAGAACATTTCTCATAAAACCAGCAATAGCAACCTGTCCTTTATGTCTTTTTAAAATATTAAGTTCATGAGAATAATGATCGTCGAATGAACCCACTATTTCATTAATCATACAAGATGCAACAACCGACCAATTCAAAAGATTGTATGCATTCATCAAATTGATTACTCCAATTCCAGTCATTACTGAAGTACCATTCATTAAAGAAAGACCTTCCCTAATGTGAACTTCCGCAGCTTTGATGTTCTCGGTTTTATATACATCAGCAGTAGGTTTAATTTCTCCATTATACCATACCTCTCCTTCTCCAATTAATGTTAAAGCAAGATGAGCCAATTGCACCAAGTCTCCACTAGCACCAACACCACCATGTTCTGGAATAACAGCAGTAATATTTTTGTTTATTAATAGTGCCAACAAATCAATAACTTCTGGATGAATACCAGAATGCGCTCTTAATTGGGTATTTAAGCGTGATAACATTGCTGCTTTGGCAAACTTATCTGGCAATGGGTCGCCACAACCAGAACAATGACTTCGGATGGCATTGTATTGTAATTGTTTTCTATTTTCTTTATCAATTTTATAAGGAGCCATTGGACCTAAGCCTGTATTTATGCCATAAATAACCTTATCTTCACTAAAAGTAAGTAAAAAATTGTGGCAATTAGCAACCCTCGTCATACTTTCGTTGCTAATAGCAATTTCTTCTTTTTGAAAAAGAATAGAATAAATTTCTTCGAGTGTTAAATCTTGAGAACCCAGCGTAATCATTATCTAATGTTTTAATATGGTTTGTAATAATAAGTGGCAAATTTCGTAAAAAAATACGAACTACTGAAAATTGTTTTGATAAAGGAAGTCTTTATTATTATTCTATGGGCAATTACTGTAATATTCTTTGTTCTGTTTTATTTTTTTTATTCTTAAAGGATAAGTCAAATAAAAAACAAGTGTTCCAATAGGAGAGATTAAATAAATAACTGCAAAAAGGTAATACATAAATACTTTTAAACGGAAATTCCTTCTTTTATCACCATAGTTGCCCTTTTTTAAAACCCAATTTGCCCAAATGCCAAACAAGCGAGTACCGGTTTTTTCTATCATCATCAGGCTTGGGAACAATTCAATTGCATTGAGTTTGAGCAAATGGTTTTGTAAATCATCATAATTTCCAGTAAGCAATGAATTTAAAATTGGCAACCCAAATCGTTCGGCATCTTTAATATCTTTATCAGAAACACCTGCTGGAGGTATTATCTTCAAATATCTTTCTTTCTTGTTCTTAAATAGCCACCTTACAATTGATATAACACTCAACAAGTTCGGAGCTTTGTCTCTCAAAACAATATTGCCAATCAATCTGCCACCTGCCTCCGAAATGTACTTCCTGACTTTTTCCTGCGCCATAACCCACATATTACGGCAACCAATAATGGTAATTATTGGTTTGTTTTTGAGTAATTCTTTAGCCTCATCGGATTGAAAAAAGGCGTGATAAGGAATAGATGGTGATAGATACCAAGTTTGATACGCTATAATTACAAGATCATAATTTTCTTCCTTATTAAACCGAAAAGGTTTTAGTTGACAAGGAATTGCTTTAACCGATTCAGGAAAAGTCTGAAAGAATTGTTCTGCGTTCCATGGAAAAGGAAAAGGAGGATCTGGTTCTAAAGTTTCGTAAACTATTTCAACAACCTTGCTATTTTGAAGTGGTGATACAATAGAATTAACGATGTTATTCAGTTGACCCGTTTGCGAATAGCTAACTACGAGGACTTTTTGCATAATCCACTAGTTTTTTCTTTCAACGTTCTTGCCAAAAGATTTGTTTAAAAGATCTTTTCTATTTGAACGGTATGTTCCATCTGCCATTTCTTTTGAAACAACTCTTTGGAAGAGTTTAAACATTTTCTGGCTTTGGGTTTCTTCTTTATAAAATGTATCCCAGGCATATTGATATAATTCCTGTAGCTTTTCTGCGCTCATATGCTTTGGAGTAAACACAACCTTACCAGCATTATAGTGATTCCAGTCATGATCGAATATACGATTATCTTTAACCAGATCATCATAAGCTTTTGTGTTTGGGAAAGGAGTGAAAACAGTAAATTCGGCAAGGTCAAGATTTATTTCCAGTAAGAAATCGATCAGTCTTTTGATGTCATCTTCTGTTTGTTCATCCAATCCTAATAAAATAGTGCCTTCTACAGAAATACCATAATCGTGGTAACGTTTTATTCTTTCTTTAATGTAATCAGAAGTGTCAAAAACAGCCTGATATACATACCATGCTCCAGCTTGTGCTGCCAAGTTTAACACTTCTGGTTTATCTTCAATAGTATGACTGCACCATTTCTTTTTTAATGGAATCATTTCTTTAAATAAGTCTTTCTCCCATTGTGTATCTTGAGCCAATGAATTATCAACAATAAAAAGACGATTGTTGTCGATTGTTGCCAGCTCTTCAATAGCTTTATCAATTGGTCTGGGACGAAATTTTCTTCCACCAAGATACGATACAGCACAAGGATAACAATTAAACCTACAACCTCTTGAAGCATGAAACAGATCAACCATTTGCACACCTTTATGGTAATAAAACTCACGTTTCAAAATACTTCTTCTTGCAGGACCAACCAGATTAATATCTGGATGATCATTAAGAAAATTATATACCTTTTGAAGTTTATTGTTTTTAAAGTCATCAAAAACTTTATTCATTCTGCTTTCAGCTTCACCAAGAAATAAAGAATCTGCATGCAACATCGTTTCTTCGGCATGCAACATAGAAGAAATACCTCCAAAAATTACTTTTATTCCTCTTTTTCGATATTCATCAGCTATTTCCCAACCACGTTTTATTTGCGTTGTGAGCATCATCGAAATTCCAACAAAATCTGCAGAATCATCAATAATGAGCGGTTCAATATTTTCGTCAATAAAATCAACTTCAACATATTCGGGTAAAGTAGCAGCAAAAACAACAGGACCGTGAGGCGGTAAATTAAAAGTGGTTTGTCCTTCAAGCTTGTCCCACTTAGGATATATCAGTCTGAACTTCATCTCTTATTAAAATATAAATTAGCCATCAAAGGTAAGTTAATTTTTTTATTTACATTACTGGACTTCTAAAAATTGCTTTTTCTTCGTTGGACTTCAATTTTAATATCCTCATTTACTAATGTAAACTCCGGTTTTAAAATTTTGTCCGCCTCAAAAAATCTAATTTTTAGAAGCCCTCATTATAGAATAATACTACAATTGCTTTTTCAACAAGAAAAAAAAAATCCCGATTTCTCGGGATTTTCGTAATGAAGTTTATTCTTCCTTTTTATCATCTTCAACATTGTCGAAGAGATCTGGAGTTTCGGTAGCTTCAGCTTTTTTGGCTTTTTTCTTGGCAGTCTGTTTTTTTTCACTTTCGTCCATATCGGTTTTCAATGTAGCGAGAGCTTCTATATCACCAAGCGTGGTTTTCTCCATATTATCTTTAATCTTCTTCACAGCCTTTTTAGTAGTTTTCTCTTTGGCTTTTTGTTCTTCATTTTCTTTAGTTTTCTCAGCATTTATAACATCCTGGAAAATTTTTGAATGTGAAACAACTATTTTTTTAGCTTCTTTAGAGAATTCTAATACTTTAAAATCAAGTTTTTCTTCAACCTTAGCTTGAGAACCATCTTCTTTAACAATATGACGAGTAGGAGCAAATCCTTCAACACCATAAGGTAATGCAACAGTTACACCTTTATCGTTGATATTAACGATGGTTCCCTGATGAATTGAATCAAGAGTGAAAACAGTTTCGAATACTTCCCAAGGATTTTCTTCTAATTGTTTATGTCCTAAACTTAATCTACGGTTTTCAATATCTACTTCCAACACTATTACTTCAATTTCTTCACCAATTTTAGTAAATTCTGCAGGATGTTTAATTTTTTTAGACCAAGATAAGTCAGAAATATGAATTAATCCATCAACACCTTCTTCTAATTCAACAAAAATACCAAAGTTTGTAAAGTTTCTAACTACAGCTTTATGTTTCGAGCCAATAACGTAGTTTTCTGTAATTTTTGTCCAAGGATCAGGCACTAATTGTTTAATACCTAGAGACATTTTTCTTTCTTCTCTATCAAGAGTTATAATTGTAGCTTCAACTTCATCACCTACTTTAAGGAAATCCTGAGCAGAACGTAAATGTTGCGACCAAGACATTTCTGATACGTGAATTAAACCTTCAACTCCTGTAGTAATTTCAATGAAAGCACCATAATCAGCAATAACAACAACTTTTCCTTTAACTTTATCGCCAACTTTAATGTTAGTATCTAATGAATCCCATGGGTGAGGACTTAATTGTTTAAGACCTAAAGCAATTCTTTTCTTGTTATCATCAAAATCAAGAATAACTACATTAATCTTTTCATCTAATTTAACAATTTCTTCAGGATGATTGATTCTTCCCCAAGATAAATCTGTAATGTGAATAAGACCATCAACACCACCTAAGTCAATAAATACACCATAAGAGGTAATATTTTTAACAGTTCCTTCTAATATCTGACCTTTTTCTAGTTTAGAAATGATTTCTGCTTTTTGTTGTTCAAGTTCTGCTTCAATCAAAGCTTTATGAGAAACAACAACATTTTTATATTCGTGGTTTACTTTAACAACTTTAAATTCCATTGTTTTACCAACATAAATATCGTAATCTCTGATAGGTTTGACATCTATTTGCGAACCTGGTAAGAATGCTTCTATACCAAACACATCTACGATTAAACCACCTTTTGTACGGCATTTAACAAAACCTGTAATAATTTCATTATTATCAAGCGATTGGTTAACACGCTCCCAAGAACGTAAAACGCGTGCTTTTTTGTGTGATAAAATAAGTTGACCGCTCACATCTTCCTGGCTTTCAACATATACTTCTACTGTATCACCACCTTTTAAATCAGGGTTATATCTGAATTCGGACAGAGGAATAATACCATCTGATTTATAACCAATATTAACAACAACTTCGCGATTGTTTTTAGAAACAACTGTTCCATCAATTACTTGATGTTCAGCTATCGCATTAAGTGTATTATTATACAATTCTTCAAATTTGCTTCTTTCGTCTTTTGAATAATTGTCGTGTTTTTTTCCAACGGCATTCCAATCAAATTCTTCCATAACGGTTGTTTTTGGTTGATTTTCTTCCTTAAGGGTTGCTGTTTCGATTGTTGTGTTTTCGCTTTCAGGTATAGCGTTTTCTTCGTTTTCTGTCATAAAATTGACTTTTAATTTTTATGATTGCAGCGCAATCTGGTTAATACTAAATTTAATTACACCAAAATTATGGTTAAATTTTGGGGTTGCAAATTTATTAAAATTATTTAAGAATAGAAAATATATAAATATAATTTTCAGTTCTATATGTAAAAATACCTGTTGTTTTTATCATAAATACGAATTACTTGTCTATATAAGTTTCTTTAATTAACTTTGAATATTTTAAATATTGAATAAATATAATTAAAAAATCTTTTGAGTAAATCAATATACCCAATATCATTCACAATCAATCTTTTTTTTAAAGCCAAAGCTTTATTATTATTACTTTTTTGTATATGTATATCCTTAAATTCCATAAATGCACAAACAAGAAAATACAGCAATGAATTTCTAGCAATAGGAGTTGGAGCAAGAGCATTGGCAATGTCAAACTCTACCGTTGCTATAACCGATGATGTTACTTCAGGTTATTGGAATCCGGCAGGACTGACAATGATTTCTTCCGATGTTCAGTTATCTCTTATGCATGCAGAATATTTTGCTGGTATTGCCAAATACGATTATGGTGCTTTTGCTTCAAAAATTGATAAAACCGGAGCTTTGGGCATTTCATTTATTCGTTTTGCGGTTGATGATATTCCTGATACTTCCGAGTTAATAGATGCAGAAGGCAACATTAATTGGGATAAAATTAAATCTTTTTCAGCCTCAGATTATGCTTTCATTTTTTCTTATGGTAGAAACTCAAAGATACAGGGACTTCGTTTTGGTGCAAATGCAAAAATAATTCGCAGAAAAGCAGGTGACTTTGCTTCGTCCTGGGGTTTTGGTATTGATGCTGCCGCTCAATATGATTACAATAAATGGAAGTTTGGTTTTATGGCTAGAGATATCACTACCACTTTCAATGCCTGGACTTTTAATCTTACTGACGAAATGAAAGAGGTATTTACTATTACAGGAAATGAGATACCAAGTAATTCTCTAGAATTAACACTACCTAAATTTATTTTAGGAGCTGGTAGAAAATTTACAATCTATAATAAGTTTAGTGTTTTCCCAGTTATAGATGCAGACATCAGTACCGATGGAAAAAGAAATGTCCTTATTAAAGGAAAACCATTTAGCATTGATCCGCATCTAGGAGTAGAACTTAGCTATGCCAATATAGTTTTTCTGAGAGGTGGAATCGGAAATATTCAGAAAGAAACAAATATTAATGATAAAAAGGTTACAACCGTTCAACCAAATATTGGCATTGGCGTAAATATTAAAAATTTAATATTTATTGATTATGCACTTACAGATATAGGTAATAGTTCTATTGCTCTCTATTCAAATATCTTTTCATTAAAAGTAAATCTTGATAAGGTAAAAAAAGAAAACCCAATGAAATAATTTACTATAATACATTAAAATAAAAAAGTTCCGATGAGATTATTATTAAATATACTGATTATACTTTTTATTCCACTAATGTTAGCAGCTCAACCTGCCGGAAATGAATGGATAAACTATAACCAGCAGTATTTTAAATTTAATGTTTCCCAGGATGGGGTTTATAAAATTAATTACAGTACGCTTTATAATTCAGGATTCCCAATAACAAGTGTTGACCCAAGAAGCATTCAGATTTTCGGAAGAGGATTAGAACAATATACATATGTCAGGGGACAGAGCGACGGAGTATTTAATACAGATGATTTTATTGAAGTCTATTGCAAAAAGAATGATGGTTGGTTTGATACCTATTTATATACAAATGCAGCAGATCAACCAAATCTCAATTACAGTATGTTTAACGATACTGCTACTTATTACATTACCTGGAACACTTCAATAAATAACAAAAGGATGCAATTAGAAACTGACCAAAACTTTGGCAGTTACACTCCTGCAAACTATTTTATGAAAGTTTCCCGTCAGGATTATACCAATACTTATTTTTCAGGTAACCCTAAAATACATTCTCTGGTAACTTTACCGGAATATACTACCGGAAAAGGCTGGTTCGATCCCGGCTTCTATATGACAAGCGGTTTAACAACACCAACCATTGTTCCGCTTTCTAAAAATGTATCTACCAGCAATTATTATTCTACAGGTCCAAATGCTGTAATTAAATTTTTATTGGTTGGGGCTTCTAATTATATATTGGCAACTCCCGATCACCATGCCCGAATTGTATTTGCAGGTATTACCATTGACACGATTTATGAAGGATACATTCAAAAGTTATTCACACGTTCATTACCTCCAACTTATTTGGGAGCCAGCAGTACTGCCTTTACATTTACACCTATAAATGACCAGCACAGTGATGTAGATAGAAATACAATAGCATATATTGATATTAAGTACCCTCATACATTTAACTTAGAAAATTCAACTTCTTACACCATGTTTGTTCCAAATGCAGCACAAACAAAAGCATATTTAAATATGACATATCTGAATATAGCAGCATCTGATTCAGTCCATCTTTATGATATAACAAATCATAAAAGGATAAAAGTGGTTCGTGTCGAAGCAACTCCAAGTCCATATCACAAGGTTCTAGTCCCTAATGGTAGTGGAGAAAAGGAATGTTTTATTACTTCTGATAATCAATTGAATGTTGTTACATCATTATTACCAGTTAATACAAATCAATCTTCTTATGCTAAGTTTACTAATTTTGGATTACCTTCTTATTCCAATACCGATTATCTTATTATATCGCATAAAAGTTTGTGGAACGAAGCCGAAAGCTACAAAACTTACAGATCGTCAAATCCTCCATTTTTTAATGTTTTATTAGCTGATATTGATGAATTATATGATCAGTTTTCTTATGGAATAAAAAAAAACCCACTTGCTATAAGAAACTTCTGCCGCTATAGCATTTCACATTTTACATCTCCTCCAAAATATCTTTTCCTGATTGGAAAATCTTATAAGGCAGGGAATTCTTCAACAGCAAACACTTGTTATCGAAATAATTCTGATTACTATAATGGCACTTTGGTTCCTTCAATGGGAGATCCTCCTTCTGACAATCTTTTCACATCAGGAATAAATGATATTCTTTACAAACCTGCTATACCTACAGGCCGATTAAGTGCCTATACTCCTCAAGATGTTTCTATATACTTAAACAAAGTAATACAATATGAGTTTGCTCAAAAGAATCCTCAATTATGGATGAAAAACATTCTTCATTTCGGAGGTGGAGGAAATTCATCAGAACAAGCAATTTTGGCTGCTTACCTTAACAATTATAAAAGAATTATTCAAGACACCTTATTTGGTGGTTACGTGAGAACATTTTTGAAAACTTCTTCTGCCCCGATTCAGATCAATCAATCAGATTCTTTAAAAAGTATTATTAACAATGGTGTTTCGTTAATGACATTTTTTGGGCATGCTGCTGGCATTGGATTTGACCAAAGTATAGATGACCCTCATGAGTATAATAATTATGGAAAGTATCCTTTTTTATTGGCAAATTCTTGCTTTGCGGGTGATATTTTTAGTGTTGGTGCGATTTCAAGTGAAGCTTTTATTTTAATTGAAAACAAAGGTTGCATTGGGTATTTAGGAACAGTTGCAGTTGCAGGTGCTTTTGAATTAAATTCCTATTCTGACGAATTATATAAAAATATAACCTATCAGAATTATGGAAAATCGATTGGTTTGACCATGCAACAAACAATAAAAACATTACAAAACAACAACCCAAACAACGATTATATTAAACATGTTTGTTATAGTATGACTTTGCATGGAGATCCTGCAATTATTCCTAACTCACAGCCTAAGCCCGATTATGAAATAACAGTTTCAAATGTATATTACAATCCTTATACGATCACATCAGCTGTTGATTCTTTTTTAGTTAATATTATAATAACAAATCTGGGCAAAGCCATAGAGGATTCTTTTAAAGTAGAATTAACCAGAAGCTATCCGGAAGGAAATGTTCAGGATGTTTATATAAAAAACATAACTGCTACTAAATACAAAGACACAATCTCTTTTAAGCTTCCTGTTGATATTACTAAAGGCATTGGGATGAATTATCTGAAAATTTATTTAGATTCTTATAATGAAATAGCTGAATTAAATGAGAATAACAATATAGCTAATGTTGATTTATTTATTCAATCTGCTGATATTATTCCTGTTTATCCATATAAATATGCTATTATTCCTTCGCAGAATGTAACATTAAAGGCGTCTATAGGTATGTTCACAACTCAGACTACGAATTACATTTTTGAAATAGACACAACAGACAGTTTTAACAGTCCTTTTAAAATTGGTGAAATTGTTACCCATACAGGAGGTGGAGTTGTTAATTATAACCCTCAGCTATTGATGAGAGACAGCACTGTATATTATTGGCGGGTAAGGTTGCAACCGACGAATGGTATCTATAATTGGCGCGAAAGTTCATTTCAATATATAAATGGCAGACGAGGATGGAGTCAGGCTCACTTTTTTCAATACAAAAACGATGAATACCAATATATAACTTTCAACCGATCGTTAAGAAATTTTGAATTTGTAAATAATTATAAAAGTATAAATATTCAAACAGGGTATTATCCAAATATTTCCTGGTTAGAAGAATGGTATAAAATAAATTCAACCATTCAATCTTACTGGTCTTGTACAGACTACGATGGCAATGGCATTAAATTTGCCGTTATAAATCCTGTATCTGGAGTGCCCTGGGTTAGTCGAATATCGCAAGTTGTTAATGAGATTGGAATATATGGAAACCATCATTGCTTAACTTATGATGTACCTGCTTTTGATTTCTACACAGCCGAACCAACCCATCCTCCACAAGTAGTTCTTAATGATACTGTATGGTTTAACAGAATGTCTGCATTTCTCGAAGGAATACCAAATGGTTATTATGTTTTAGCATATAGTCATAGAAGTGTAAATGCTCCAAATTTCAATGAACGTCTGAAATTGGCATTTGAATCAATAGGCAGTGCATATATAAGAACAATTCCCAGCGACCACCCTTATATTATATTTGGAATTAAAGGTGCAAATATTGGAGATGCAAAGGAAGTGATAGCTCCTAATATAGAGTCCATCATCATACATAGAGATAGTGTTAAAACAAAATGGAATGAAGGTTTTATTGAATCTGAATTGATAGGCCCATCTATAAAATGGAAATCTATTCACTGGAGCAAGACAAGCAATGATGCTGTTTTAAAAGATTCTATCAGATTAAGTGTACTTGGTATTAAATTATCAGGAGCAATTGATACACTCATTTCCGGGCTTCCTCCAGATTCGGCTGATATTTATAATTTAGAAAACAGGATTAATGCAAGCATTTATCCTTACATGAAATTAGTTGTGGTTATGAGAGATGATTCTTTTCACACTCCAGCTCAAATGAAAAGATGGCAGGTAATATTTGATGGCGTTCCAGAAACTGCTTTAGACCCTTCTGTACATTATTCCTTTTACAAAGACACAATACAGGAAGGTGAGAACCTGATCTTTTCAACTGCAATTCATAACATCAGCGAATTTGATATGGATAGTTTGCTTGTTAATTATTGGATAATCGACAAAAACAGGCTTGTTCATTCAATTCCATATCCAAGACAACGCAAGCATCCCGCAGGTGATATTTTTATTGACACTATAAGCTCTTCAACAAAAGGAATTACAGGAAAAAACAACCTTTGGATTGAAGTAAATCCTAATAACGATCAATTAGAACAATACCATTTTAATAATATTGGTGCTATTCCGTTCTTTGTTGCAACAGACAGAACAAATCCAATGCTTGATGTTACATTTGACGGTGTTCACATAATGAATAATGACATCGTTTCCGCTAAACCACTAATTCAGATTTCTCTTACTGACGAAAATAAATACTTACCACTAAACGATACTTTAAGTTTTAAGGTGTTTATTCAAAATCCAAATTCAACAACTCCAACCCGAATATATTTTTCAAATCATGGTGTTGAGGTTATGAAATTTATACCTGCTTCATTGCCAAATAATTCTTGTAAAATAGAATACAATGGTGTATTTCCTGTTGATGGCATATATCAGTTGATTGTTCAGGCAAGAGATGTTACAAATAACAAATCTGGAGATATTGATTACAAAATATCTTTTGAAGTTATTAATAAATCAACCATAACAGATATTGTTAACTGGCCCAATCCTTTCTCAACTTCAACACGATTTGTCTTTGTGTTAACAGGTTCCGAAATACCTACTTATTTTAAAATACAAATTATGACCATTACTGGCAAAATTGTAAAGGAAATCAATCAGGATGAAATTGGACCGATTCATATTGGCAGAAACATTTCTGCTTATGCATGGGACGGTAAAGATGAATATGGAGACCTTCTGGCTAATGGAGTTTATCTTTACAGAGTTACTACAAACATTAATGGAAACAAAATTGAGAAAAAAAACACCAGTGCAAGTAAATTTTTTACAAAGGAATTTGGCAAAATGTACATCATTCGTTAAAATTTGTTTTGTATTAAATATTTTTTACCTTAGCATTTACAAACTTTAAACCAATGTATTATGAAAAAATTAATCGCAATTTTAGCAGCTGTTATTTTCCTTTTTAACATTGGAAAATCACAAAGTTTACAACCTAAAATAACTTTTAGTGAAGATCCTCAAACACATAATGTGCACATTACTAGTGATGGACTAAATTATTACACCTGCAATGGCGGCGTTGCTAGTAAAGGACAAATAAATAAGTTTAGTTTTGAAGGAAAACTATTAGAAAGCTTTCCTATTGAATTAGATATGAGATCGATTATGTACTGCAAAAAAGACAAATCCTTTTATGTTAACTGTTTTGATGGAAATATTTACAAAATTATTAATTTGGAGAGTGGAGAATTTAAGGTCATACTTAAAGATTTTTATGAAAACAAACAAGCTAATTTAGCGCTTAGCCCAAATGGTAAAAACTTATATTATTTTGATGATGGTACACTTAAAATATATAGTTTCCCAAAAGGAAAACTAAAAAAGACCTTAATTGGATTTAACCGTGGAAAAGAATTTACTTCTGGTCTATCTTCAGTTGCCGTTGACGAAAAACATATTTATACATGGAACTCTACTAAAAGTAAAATATACATTTATGATTTAAAAGGTAAAAGTGTAAAGGATGTTAAAATAAGTGACGGGGATTATGGCTTTTCGCTCTCATATGCGAATGGACTAATATTTATTTCTACTGATGGTAATTATGATCTGGGAACATGGTATGGTTATGACTTATGGGAAAAAAAATAAACACTATTTTTTCTTTACAAATCAATTAATTTTCTTTTAATGAATGATTTTTTAAAGGTCTTTCCGTTATCAGACAAAAAAAATATTTTTAATAAATTCTCTGATCTGATTACCGACATGCTTTTTGAAACCGATATTAAAGGAAATATCATTTTTGTTAGTCAAAATTTTTATTCTTTTTTTGGTTATGATCCTAATGACAAAGGTTTAAAATTAAATCTTATAAATTTAATTGATGATGAAGACCATGATAGATTTCAAAATCATTTATCCAGAACAATTAATAAAGAAAAAACAAGTGATACTCAATATATTGGAATTAATAAAGCGGAAACAAAGTTCAATATTAATATAAACCTTTTAATTTCTAAACATAATGAACAAAATACTACTGTTCTTGCAGTAATAAGTAATATTTCAAAGCAAAAAGAAGCAGAAAAAAAGTTGGTTACTAGTAGGCGGAGATTTCGGTTGATAACCGAAAGCACATCGGACGTTATTTGGATGATGGATCTGCAAATGAAGGAAACCTACATAAGTCCTTCTATTGTCCTACTTACAGGATATGCTGTAGGTGAGTTTAAAAAATTATCTTTTAATAAAAAGTATTCCCATAAAACAGCAGCGATTTTCAAACAAACTATCTCTTCTCAAATTAAAGATGTAATTAAAAGCAATACATACAATCCCGATTCCTCTAAAACTTTTGAAGTGGAATATATATGTAAAGATGGCAAATATGTTTGGACAGAAGTAAAAACATCAATCTTATATGATGAGAATGACAGTCTTTTTGGAGTTATTGGAGTTACCCGTGATATTACCGAGAGAAAACAAGCTGAAAAATCATTAAGAGAAAGTGAAAAAAACTTCAGACAATTAACAGAAAACATCAATGATGCATTTTGGCTGAGTAGTTTGGAAAAAAATATTTACATCAATCCTGCATCTGAAGAAATCTGGGGTTGTAAAGCTGAAATTATGTATAACACTCCTTCTATTAATCTTCTATACATACATCCTGAAGATTCTGATAGAATTGGTATCATTTTAAATTCCGAAACATATAAAAAAGAAAAAATATTCAATGAACAATACAGAATAATAAATCCAGATGGCAAGATCCGATGGATATGGGTAAGAAACTTCCCTATTTATGATACAAACGGAAACATATACAGAGTAGGGGGTATTGCAACAGACATAACAGAACAGCTTGCCAATGAAGAATTATCAAAAAACATTGAAATTGCAAAAAGAACAACACAACTGAAACAGCAATTTCTTGCAAATATGAGTCACGAAATACGTACTCCTATGACCGGTGTTTTGGGAATGATAGATCTATTAATGACCACAAAATTAGACGAACAACAACAAGAATTCACAAACACTATAAAAAGTTCAGCCGAGGGTTTGTTGAGTATTTTGAATGATATTTTATTACTTTCTAAAATAGAAGCTGGAAAACTAGAACTTCATCCAGAGAATTTCAATCCAAACAATATTCTAAGTCAAATAAAAACCCTTTTTGAACCACTTACAAAATCGAAAAATATTAGTTTGATCATTGAAATTGATAACGACATTCCTAATTACATAAGTGCTGATATTGTTAGAGTTAAGCAAATAACTACAAACTTTATATCCAATGCTATTAAGTTTACGGATTATGGATGTATTACGCTTCGGTTTTCTAAATTACAAAACATAAATTCATTTTATAAATTTAAAGTTGAAGTAATTGACACTGGTATTGGTATAACTAAAGAAAATCAACAAAAATTATTTTATGTGTTTTCTCAGGTTAACAATACTTTTAGCCGGAATATTGAGGGTATTGGTTTAGGACTTACTATTTGTAAAGAATTAGCAAACCTTATGGGAGGCGAAATTGGGTTATTCAGCAATATAGATGAAGGTAGCAATTTTTGGTTTACTTTTCTGGCTGAAAAAGTTGAAAAACCTGTTATTATTGAAAAAGAAATGCCTGTTATTAATTATAAAGAGCTTAATTTAAACATTAAAATTCTGCTTGTCGAAGATACTGTTGTCAATCAGAAAGTTATTAGCATGATGTTAAAAAATATTGGTTGTGAAATTGACATAGCATACAATGGTTTAAATGCAATTGAACAATACAAAGAAAATAAATACCATATTATTTTAATGGATATTCAAATGCCGGTAATGGATGGAGTTGAAACCGTGACCTTTTTAAGAAGAAAATATAAGAATTTACCCCCAATTATTGGCTTAAGTGCTAATGCTATGGAAGGTGATGCTGAAAAGTATATCAATTTAGGGATGGATGATTATCTTACCAAACCAATATTTGCAAATATGCTTTATGACAAATTAATAAAATGGGTGAATTATAGAAAACAATAAGGAAGAAATGTTAACATTTCCTCCTTATTGTATTTTGTATAAGTTCTATGCGGCAAATGGATATTCCTTTTTAATGCTATCAAGTAGTTGTTGTTCTTCTATACTAACTGTACCATCAACTTTTGCTGCTTTTTCCATAAGATGATATATCTTTTTTCTATGCTTTTGATTGTCTGGCATTCTTATAACAAGCTGTCCGCTTTTTGCCATTTCAAACATCGGCTGAATTTTATCGAGATTATAACCCCAACGTTTTGCAATTCTCTCGGCCAAAGCTTTTTCTTCAGCATCAAAAACACCATCAGCAGCTATCATTATTAAAAGGTTATTTAAAGCAAAATCTCTCACTTCGTATAGACCATCTATCTTATTCGGATTCACAGAACCAACAAAGTCGCTTGAATTATCACTAAAATAGCTTTGGTACTCATAAGTATCCATTACCTGAGAAATGATCCATTCGTTCTTTGTGCTGTTTAATTCAGAACCGCAATATTGACATTTAATATCAATGGTATCTTTAACTTCTCCACCACAACTAGGGCATGAGTGGGCATAAAGCGAACCTTTTGACGTTCCGAAATTTATATCACGAGTAACAAAAACAATCTCTGTTTTGGAAATTACAGCATAATCAATAAGATTAATAGTTTTGTCTTGAGGCACAACTCTCTGATAAGAAGACTTAACAGCTACCATAAGAACATTCTTTCCATTTTCTTGTTTTGCGCCAACAAGTGTAACATCGTTCAAGAATAAACGGTTATAAATAAAATTCTCATTTGGTATTTCTTTGCTGAGTGTATCATAGAGTTCATTTGTTACAAATCTTCTGAGCAAAGTAGGGTCTTTAGCAACACGTGCTGTTTGTATCTGAAGATAACCATTGCTGACTTTGTCTTCAATTTGCTGAATAGCAAAATCATCAGTAGTTGCAAACATTTCTCTTATTTTTCCTGCCAAATTACCTTCTTTCATCAATTTCGGATTAGCAGATACATAATCATCGGCTTGTGTAATTTCAGATAAAACCCAATCATAATCACCAAGATTTGTTATAGCTCCACAATATTCACACTTACTAACGTCGCCTGCATTTTGCGATAACTGAGCTCCGCATTTAGGACAGTTCTGCGAATTAAACATATTGGCTTCCTGTACACCTCGTTTTTTAATAAACGACCAATATTCAACAAACTCCTCGCTACCTCCCGAATTTAACTGAGGATATGCTTCACTTACAAATCTATCAACAATAGAGGCATGAACGGCAGTATGTATAATATCAATTTTGCCATCGGTTTCGATTTTATCAATATAAATATTCTTAACAGTAAGTTTGTCAATAGTGTTCTTTTGTTTAAGCAGTTTCATCATTTTAAACTGCGTATTGAAACGCTGATAAACACCATCAGAAATAAACTTTCTCACTTTACCAAGGTTTTGTTGTTGCCAAGCATCTTGTATCTGAATGAAAGCCGTTTGAACTTTTTCTTTAAACTTAAACTCATCAAATGTAGGGTTGTTTAAAATAAATTGTTCATATCCTTTAACTTTTTGAGTGGGTTTTCCTGTTGGTAACTTATTTAAGATAGATTGCTGTTTAGCCTTCTTTTTAGCAATAAAATATAAAACAACCACAATTGCTATAATTATAATATTCCAAGGAAAGGGAATCGCCAAAAACAAATAAATCAACAACCCAACAATACCGTCATCACCACCACCACCGCCACCACCGCCGCCGCCACCTGCACGTGCATACACAGCAAGCGATGTTAGCAAAAATAAAGCAGCTAAAAGATTAAAACAAATAACTTCTTTGTTGGTTTTCCAAAATTTAGAGCGTCTGTTTTTTTTCATATTATTTTGTTTTTATAGATTTTAACCAAGTGTTATTTATATCAATTATATCGTTTCATTTATAAACTACAATACAAACCTAATCGAAAATTTATTAATATCCAAAAAATCTGCTTAAAATTTCACTTAATTTATATAAATAATTTATAACTTTGCATATATAAATTAATTAAATTAGATACATTTATGAATAAAAAAATAAAAACAACTTTATTAATATGTGCTATTGGGTTAGCTTTTTTTTTACCACTGAATAAAACATACGCTGCCTACTTTAAATTTCTACCAGAAACAATTACCCAACCTAATGGAGAAACAATAAACTGTTTTGCAAGCGGTGATGAGTTTTTCAATTGGTTACATGATGCTGAAGGATATACTATTATTCAAAACGCTGAAAATGGGTATTATTATTACGGAACACAAGATGGTGACAATGTAAAACCATCAGAATATCTTGTAAATATTGTTGATCCAGCTTCAGTTGGTTTAACAAAATGGACTAAAATATCTGCAACTTTATATTATAAAAATGTTGAAGAATACAATAAATACATTGATAAATCTGTTAAAGCACCTCATACAGGAACGCTTAACAATATTGTTGTTTATATCCGATTTAGTGATCAAACAGAGTTTACTACAATTAGACAAACATTTGACAATAAGTTCAACCCAGAAACGGGTAATTCTTTAAAATCTTATTATAAAGATGTTTCTTATAATCTATTCACAGTTAGTAGTTCTCATTATCCTACTTGTGCTTTAACAACTAACCTTTCTTATCAAGATGCAAATAGTAGAAATTATTATCGCCCTTACAATGCATCATCTAACACCATTGGTTATCAAACCGAAGCTGAAAAAACATTAAGAGAACATACACTATTAAAAAATGCTGTCAACTTCATAGCTTCACAAGTCCCCACTGGTTTAAATATAGATGGCGATAATGATGGTAAGGTTGATAATGTTTGTTTTATAATTAGAGGTAGTCAAGGTGCTTGGGCTGATTTATTGTGGGCTCACCGTTGGGTACTTCATTCACAAACTGTTTATATAAATTCAAAACGTGTTTATGATTATACCTTTCAGCCGGAAACTCAAAATGATTGGCAAACTCTTTGTCATGAAATGTTTCATGCTATTGGTGCTCCCGATTTATATAGATACGTGAACACAAGTATTACACCTGTTGGCAATTGGGATTTAATGGAAAGCGGTTCAGGGCATATGGGTGCTTATATGAAATGGAAATATTCAAATCATGAATGGATTACAGATATTCCAATGATAACAACTTCTGGCACTTATACCTTAAACCCACTTTCATCATCTACTAATAATTGTTATAAAATTCCTTCTCCAAATTCTTCAACGGAGTTTTTTATTGTTGAATATAGAAGAAAAATCACAGGTACATTCGAGAATAATGTTCCAAATTCAGGTTTATTGGTTTATCGAATTAATACTAGTGCAAATGGCAATGCAAACGGTCCACCCGATGAGGTTTATATTTATAGACCAGGTGGTACACTTACAGTAAACGGTTCTATAAATGCTGCTTCTTACCCTGCTAATGGGCTGACAGCAATAAACAATACAAGTAACCCGAGGTGTTTTTTAGCTAATAATGGAAATGGAGATTTAAATATTTCTAATATTTCTACTGCTGGAGCAACTATTTCATTTTATGTAACACTTACAGGAATGTTAGCACCTGTTGCTGATTTTATGATTGGAGGTCCTACTACCATTAATGCTGGAGAATTTGTTGATTTTTATGATAATTCATCTAACAATCCAACTAGCTGGTCATGGACATTTAATGGTGGATCACCAAGTAATTCAACTGCTCAGTATCCTTCAGGAATTACTTATTACAATTCTGGTAGTTATGATGTAACTCTAATAGCTACGAATCCCTTTGGATCTAACACTATTACAAAAACAAATTATATTAATGTAAATCCGGTTGGTATTAAATCATTTACAATTCAAAAATCAATTAATATATATCCAAATCCTGGAAAAGGTATTTTTAAAATAGATTTAAGTACACCTGATGAAGAAATTATTACTACTTCAGTAACAAATCTATTAGGAACCAAAGTTTTCGAAACAATTTATAAAAAAAATGTTGGAAGACTATCTTCAACTTTAGATTTATCTAATCAAAACAAAGGAATTTATTATATTACAATTCAATCTAATAAGGAAAATATTACAAAAAAAATAATAATTCAATAATTCAAACAATTTGATATGATAGTAATCCCATTTATTTAGAATAAATGGGATTTTTTATAACTCTTTCTTTTTACCTTTACATTCAAGATTTGCTTTTTTATTATTAATTTAGTTAGTATATTTGTGTTTTAATAAATTTAAAACAATTACTATATGAAAAAAAATTATCCCATTTTATTATCAGTTTTTTTAGTCGTTAGTTTGCTTATTCTAACAAACTTTAGTTATGCTATTCCTGCAAAACCTGGTTACACACAATTTACTCAACCGGATGGCAGTACTTTAACTATAGGAGTGAGAGGTGATGAATATGTTCATTGGGCAGTTAGTGTTGATGGATATACTTTATTACCTAATGATTTTGGCACTTATGAATATGCAATGTTATCAAACGAAGGCAAAATGATACTTTCTGGAATTCAAGCAAATGAACCAGGAAATCGCAGTTTTACAGAAATCAGTTTTTTGAATACAATTAACACAGGTCTTTTTTATACTATTGCTCAAGTTTCGGAAATAAAAGAAAAATGTCCGATTAAACCAAATTATGGTTCAAAAATTGGAGGTTTTCCAACTACTGGAACAAGGAAATTATTGTTGATTCTTGCAAATTTCAATAATACTACCACAACCAATACACAAGCTCAGTTTGATAACTATATGAATCAAGCCAATTATAATAGTATTGGTAGTTTTAAAGATTTTTATTTACAAAATTCATATAATCTTTTAACAATAAATACAACCGTTACTGTTTGGGTTACTGTTCCTAATACACATAACTATTATGGCCCACAAGCCAAATGGGCTGAATTTGTGAGAGATGCAGTTAATGCTGCTGATGCAGCAGGTGTTGATTTTACTCAATATGATAATGATGGTGATGGTGATGTAGATGGTGTTGCAGTTGTACATCAAGGTAGAGGTCAGGAAGAGTCCGGTAGTACAAATGATATTTGGTCTCATAATTGGAATTTAGCATCTGGTGGTTTTCCAGGTTTCTATAAAGATGGTAAATTAATCAATGACTATACATGCCAACCCGAGAGAAATGGTGGATCTATGACAACAATTGGTGTTATGTGCCACGAATTTGGTCATAATTTAGGTTCACCTGATTTTTATGATACTGATTATAATACTGGTGGCTCATACATCGGAACTGGTAGTTGGGATGTAATGGCTGATGGTTCATGGAATGGTGGCGGTGCCAGACCTTGTCATCACAATGCATGGACAAAGGCACTTTATACTTGGACAACACCTACGCTAATTACAACTACCGGGACAAAAACACTTAGAAAAGCGGATACCTATCAGGATGTTTTTAAGTTTATTACAGCTTCATCTAATGAATATTACTTAATGGAAAACAGACAACAAGTAGGTTTCGATCTTGGAATACCTGGACATGGAATGATAATATACCATGTTGATGGCAATTATATTACCTCTCACATGAGTGCCGTAAACGCTACCAATCATCAGGGAATGTACCCTGTTTGTGCAAGTGCAACTGGAAATCCTCCATCTGTTTACGGAAGTATCAACTCAGGTGGTTGCTCTTATCCTGGAACAACCAGTAAAACTCAATTTACAGATGCAACTACTCCTTGGGCAAAATCATGGGCAGGTGTAAACTCAAATACCCCAATTAACACTATTGCAGAAGCTTCTCAAATAATTACATTTAATGTAGCTGCTGTTGGCGGACTTGCACCTGTTGCAGACTTTATGACAGGCGGTAGCACAACAATCAATGCTGGACAATCTATAGATTTTTATGATAATTCTTCAAATAGTCCAACTTCTTGGTCATGGACATTTAATGGAGGAACTCCAGGATCTTCATCCGTTCAGTATCCTTCTGGTATAGTTTATAACACAGCAGGTAGTTATGATGTTTCATTGACTTCTTCTAACCCCTATGGCTCTAACAGTGTTACAAAATCAAATTACATTACTGTAAACCCTGTTGGAATTACTAATTATTCTATTGAAAACAATTTAAGTATTTATCCTAATCCTGGCAAAGATAAATTTATTCTTAGTATAGCTACTCCAAATGAAGAAGCAATTAGTATTAAAATAATAAATCTTTTGGGAACAACTATTTATGACAATCAAATTTTAAAAAGCAATGATAAATATATGTTATCCTTAAACCTATCTGATCAAAACAAAGGCATTTATTATATTATTGTTCAATCTAACAAAGAAAAAGTTGTAAGAAAGCTAGTTCTTCAATAATTTATTTAACATATTATTAACACCCATTTAATTGAATAAATGGGTGTTTTTTATTCATTTTAAATGATAAAAGTTTTTATAATTTTTATAATACATTTGCCTATAATTCTAAAATTAAAACATCATTCTATAATGAAAATTTTTAAGACTATTTTATTAGTAACATTTTTATCATTTATTTCTAATAATATTATTGCAGTTACTGCAAAACCTGGCTATACACAATATACACAACCAGATGGAAGCGCTTTAACAATTGGAGTTAGAGGAGATGAATATATTCATTGGGCAGTGAGTATTGATGGATATACATTATTACCTAATGAAATGGGTACTTATGAATACGCATTAGTATCAATTGAAGGAAAATTATTACCTTCTGGTATAAAGGCAAACAACCCGGAAAACAGAAGTTTTAAAGAACTTAGTTTTTTAAAAACCATTAATACCAGACTATTTTATTCATCTAAACAAGTTATTGAAATTAAAGAAAAATGCCCTATAAACAACCATTATGGTTCAAAAATGGGTGGATTCCCCACTACTGGTAATAATAAATTGCTATTAATTTTAGCTAACTTTAATAATACCACTACTACCTACACACAAGCTCAATTTGATAATTATATGAATCAAGCTAACTATAATGGTATTGGAAGCTTTAAAGATTTTTATCTCCAAAACTCTTATAACCTCTTAAATGTTAACTCTATAGTTACAATATGGGTTACTGTTCCAAATACCCATAATTATTATGGGCCAGAAGCTAAATGGGCTGAATTTGTGAGAGATGCTGTAAATGCAGCTGATGTTGCAGGTATAGATTTTTCTCAATTTGATAATGACAATGATGGTGATGTAGATGGAGTTGCAGTTATTCACCAAGGTAGAGGACAAGAAGAATCTGGTAGTACCACAGATATTTGGTCTCACAACTTCAACCTGACGAATGGAGGATTCTCAGGCATATATAAAGATGGAAAATTTGTAAATGACTATACTTGTCAACCCGAAAAGAATGGTTCTTCAATGTCAACCATTGGAGTTATGTGTCATGAATTTGGTCACAATCTTGGAGCTCCTGATTTTTATGATACTGATTACAGCACAAATGGCAATTATACTGGTACTGGAAATTGGGATATTATGGCTGGAGGATCATGGAATGGAGGAGGGGCTCACCCGGCAATGCACAATGCATGGACAAAAGAATTTTACAATTGGATTACTCCTACTGTTATTACTTCAAATGGGAATAACCATCAAATCAGAAATGCAGAAAACTTTCAAGATGCCTTTAAATTTTATACTCCTACATCAAGTGAGTATTACTTAATGGAAAATCGACAACTTATTGGTTTTGATCAAGGGTTACCCGGACATGGCTTATTAATTTATCACGTTGATGGTAATTATATTAATTCGCATATGTTCTCAAATAACATAAACACAGGAAGTCATCAAGGATTATATCCAGTTTGTTCCAATGCAAGTGGAAATCCTTCTGGAACGTATGGAAATATAAATTCTGGTGGATGCCCTTATCCTGGAAACTCTGGAAAAACTTCTTTTACCGATGCAACAACACCATGGGCTAAATCATGGGCTTTAGAAAACACTCTTACTCCTATAACCAATATCACTGAATCAAACCAATTAATAACATTTAATGTTACTTTTAGTGGGAGCCTTCTTCCTGTTGTTGATTTTTCAACTGGAGGTTGGTATAATATAAACGAAGGGGGATTTATTGACTTTTATGACAACTCTTTACACGATCCTACAAACTGGACTTGGACATTTGATGGTGGAACTCCATCTAATTCAACTATTCAACATCCTGCGCATATAGTTTATAACAATGCAGGCAGTTACAATGTTACTTTAACTGCTAATAATCCATATGGTTCTGGTACCTTAACAAAAACAAACTATATCAATGTAAATCCTGTTGGCATTAATACCTTTTCAGAAGTTAACAACATTAATATAACACCTAACCCTAACATTGGTATATTTACTTTAAGTATTAATTCTTCCCAAAAAGAAGAGCTAAACATTTCAATATGTAATATTCTTGGAATTGAAATATTTAAGACTACTATATATAAATCTCAGGAGAATCTAAACACTAATATTAATTTACCGTATATAACAAATGGATTATATTACATCTCTATTAATAGCCATGAAAAAGTTACAACAAAACAATTATTAATTTGTAAATAAAATAATATGAGAAAAACACACACAATACTTTTCGTAATAACTTTTAGCTTTCTTTTTTTATTAAATACAAAAGCACAAATAAATGAAGGGGGTACACCTCCTAGTTTTATATTAAAAAATCTTAATCAGTTACCTTTTGTAACAATGCCAAGTATTGATATAGCAAGACTAATAGCAGAAGATTCCATTAATGATTTAAATAAATCAATGCCTTATCGTTTTGGAGAAAACCTATTCACCAACTTAAATCCTAACAATTCTGGGATATGGGACATTTTGCAAGATGGTAGTAAACTTTGGAGATTAGGAATTATTTGTAAAGAAGCTTCATCAATTAATGTATGCTTTGATAAATACAAACTACCTAAAGGCGCAAAACTATTTATATATAACGAAGAAAAAAGTTTTATTATCGGAGCTTTTACTGAATATAACAATCAAGAAGATGGTATGTTTGCAACAACACTAATCCCTGGAGAATCTATAGTGATAGAATATTATGAACCAAAGGATGTTGTATTTAAAGGCGAAATAAATCTTTGGAGAGTTTCGCATGCTTATAGAGGTCCTTATTCTAAAACAAAAAGTTTCGGTAGTTCAGGACCTTGTGAAAGAAATGTTGTTTGTCCTGAAACAGCTGGATGGGAAAATCAAATTAAAAGCGTTTGTGCAATAATTGCTGGGGGAATTGAATTATGTTCAGGAACTTTAATTAATAATACTTCAAGCAATGGAACGCCATATATTTTAACAGCTAACCATTGCTGGGAAGCTGCAATGAATCCTTCAAACTGGGTATTCTGGTTTAATTGGAAAAGCGCAACCTGTACAAATCCATCTACTAATCCACCACACCAAGATTTAAGTGGTGCTGTTTTAAAAGCAAAAAATGCAGAAACAGATTTTTGTCTTGTTCAAATGAACAATACTCCACCAACGAATTATAATGTTTATTATGTTGGATGGAACCGTTCGACTACCCCTTCTACATCAGCATATTGCATTCACCACCCTTCTCTTGATATTATGAAGTTTTCACGATCTCTTGCTTTAAGAGATACGGTTGCTTATGGAAAAATATCTTGGAAAGCTCGATGGGCATATGGACAAGTTACAGAACCCGGATCTTCAGGTTCTTCAATATTCGACCAAAATCATCTTTTAGTTGGTCAACTATATGGAGGCCCTTCTTCATGTGGTGCTGCTGCAACAGATATGTGGGATGCTTTTGGAAAATTTGATGTTTCATGGGAAGGAGCGGGAACTCAAGAAACTCGTTTAAAAGACTGGCTCGACCCTACCAATAGCAATCCAATATCATTAGGTGGTTATGATCCTTTGGAAATATCTATGATTAATCAAAACAACAATTTAAATGTAAATATCTTTCCAAATCCCAATAATGGTTCTTTTACCTTAGAAATAAATTCAGAAAAAATTGATAATATTTCAATTAACATTATTAATATTATTGGGGTTTCTGTTTTTGAGTATAACAATATTATAGTTATAGATAATTATATTGAAAATTTCGATCTTAGCTTTCTTCCAAATGGAGTATATTTTATAAAAGTTAACTGTTATAATAACTTTATAACTAAGAAAATAATTATTGAAAAATAACATTTATTTCTTTTCAATTAAGCTCCAATTTATTGGGGCTTTTTTTTTAATAAAATGCAAAGTATAAAAAAAAAATTATCTTCTTTAAAATTAAAATGATTATATGACGTTAAAATTCTGTAATATTGCAAGTTTTAGTTTAATTGTATTTGGATGTCATTTAATAAAGACAGAGTAGCAGTCGTAATTTTAAATTGGAACGGGAAAAAGTTTCTTGAGAAATTTTTACCTATCTGTATTCAACATAGCAAAAACGATGCTACTATCATTGTTGCAGACAACAAATCTTCTGACGATTCTATCTCTTACCTTAGACAAAATTTTCCAGAAATAAGGATAATTGAAAATAATGAAAATGGTGGCTTTGCTAAAGGATATAACGATGCTTTATCACAAGTAGATGCAGAATATTATGTATTACTTAATTCTGATATTGAAGTAACTGAGAATTGGATAAACCCGATTATAGATTTAATGGACTCAGACCAAAATATTGCAGTGTGTCAACCAAAAATCAGATCATATAGCGAACGAACTAAGTTTGAGTATGCAGGAGCAGCTGGTGGGTTCATTGATAAGTACGGTTATCCATTTTGCAGAGGCAGATTATTCCAAACTCTTGAAGAGGACAAAGGACAATATAATGATATTGTTGATATTTTTTGGGCTACGGGTGCATGCATGTTTGTGAAAGCTTCTATTTATCATAAATTTGGCGGATTAGATAATGATTTTTTCGCACACATGGAGGAAATAGATTTTTGCTGGCGTCTTAAAAATAATGGATATAGAATTGTTTACTGTCCCGATTCAATGGTTTTTCATATTGGTGGCGGAACTTTACCCAAGATTAGTTCAAGAAAAACGTACCTGAATATTAGAAATAATTTTACTTTATTATATAAAAACTTACCTTCTAGTCAAATTTTTAAAGTGTTTTTAGTTCGCTTACCCCTTGATGGTATTGCTTCAATTAAATTTTTATACGATGGGGGTTTCAAAGATTTTTTTGCTGTAGCTAGAGCTCATTTCGCATTTTATCTTTCACTGCCAAAACATCATAAAAAACGAAAAATTATTCAACCCAAGAAGGTGAAAGGAATTTATAAAAGTAATTTGGTTATTGATTATTTTCTTAAAAAGAAAAGAACGTTTAATCAGCTTTCACAAAATAAATTTTCCTGATATTCATCTAAACAAGGTTTCTTAAGCTTTCAATTGATAGTCGATAACCATCTAAACCAAAACCAACAATTACACCTTTACATTTTGCCGATAATAAAGACGTTTTTCTGATTTGTTCTCTTGCAAAAATATTGGAAATATGTACTTCAATTACTGGGGTTTTAATTGAAGTAATTGCATCTGCGATAGCAACAGAAGTATGAGAATAACCACCTGCATTTAAAACAATACCATCAAATGCAAATCCAGTTTCGTGAATTTTATTGATAATTTCTCCTTCAATATTGCTTTGAAAATATGATATTTCAATTTTAGGAAATAAAAGTATTAATTCCTTTAAATATTCATCAAATGAAACAGAGCCATATATTTCTCGTTCTCTTATTCCAATTAAGTTTAAATTAGGACCATTAATTATTATAATTTTCATTTATTATGATATATCCATCAGATTGCTAAAACAATAAAATAGTTAACAATTGAGAAATTTAAAATATAATCAAGAATTATTATTTGCTTTTATCTTCTTTCTTTTCTGCTTCTACCTTTACAAATTCTCCAGAAATTTTAAAAAATAACTCCTGAATATCTTTTTTTTTCGCAATATCAACAGCATATAGTTTTTCTAAAGCTGGGTAAACTTCTTCTAGTTCAACTTCTTTTATTTTGTATTTTGGATAATTGGCAGCAACATACGTTTTAATCGACATTGGTGTATATTCTAAAGGGATCTCCCATGAAGTGCTTTTCCATTCACCTTTTTCAGAATAAACAGCTTCAGTATTTATTTCTTTGTTTAAAAATTCAACTTCATAAGTATCATTAATCTTTGTCCATTTTTGATTGTTTGCCTCAGGAAACCTAGTTTTAAAGTTTGCTTGAACAACTAATGGTAAATCTTTTGGTTGAACTGTTTGTGCACATAAGTAGATTATACCTAAAAAGAGAAATGCAAAAAATGTTGTTAATTTTTTCATATAATTATATTTTTTACAAAGCTATAAATTATTATAAAAATAGAGGCAATATTTTCAAAATATTACCTCTAATATGTGAAAGAGAAATAGATTTTAAAACTTATAAGAAAGCCCTATACCAAGAACTTCTTTAAATTGAGCTCTTTTGCCTTCTCCAACTTGTGTGTCAACACCATTCACCTTTTTCATTATTGGTATTTTGGTATCGTCATCATATATAAGAGTAGTAGAAATATTTGCAGTAATATACTTATTAACTTTTAATGCCAACATTGCATCCCAGTTTACATCTATATTTTGGGGATTGTGAGAATAATTGCTAAACAAATCAAGTTTAGTTCCCAAAGTAACATTTTGCATAATTTCTTTTTTAAAAGCAAATGTAATATAAGCTCCTAATTCTTCACGATGAGTTTTACCGGAATCAACGCCATAAGCCCCGTTATCAGAAAGCTTTTGATCATTAACAACAGTGATTTTACCAGTAACAGGTGAAAAGTAAAAAGAAAAATCATCATTTGGTTTATAATCCATACCAATTGACAAAAGTATATAAGCAGGGGCTAAAAATCTTGAAACAATAACACTATCATTTGGATAATTGTAGCCATCCGTAAATTGACTTTTAAAATTAATAAGTGCAGAATAGTACCATTTATTAATTGCAAGACGACCATACTTGGAGTTTAAATCAATTTTATCATCGCTTTTTCGCAATGATGCTTCCCCAATTTTATTTAATCCATATGCAACATCTAATGTATTATCCCATGTGGTTTTTTGTTTTTTATAATTTGCAAACAAATTACCAAAAGCGCCAACAGAAATACTGTTTTCTCCACCAGCTGCCCAATTACTAAAACTCACCTGATTAAAATTAAGAGAACCAACACCACCTTTTTTCCAATATTTTGTAGTATCAGGGTTCTGAGCATAATTGATGATACATAGCAATAAAGCCACACTAAAGATATTTAGTCTTTTCATAAAATTTTTAATTAAATTATTTTTTCAATAAATCTCTGATTTCGGTCAGCAACACTTCTGATTTTGGAGGTTCAGTTGGAGTTGCTGGTTTTTCTTGCTTGCGTTTCATTTTATTCATTCCTTTAATTATTAAAAACAATGCAAATGCAATTATCAGGAAATCAATAAAAGTTTGAATAAAGTTCCCAATGTTAATAGTAACCGCAGGAATGGTTTTGCCAACAGTATTTACATAACCATCCAATAAAGTAAACTTCAAATCAGTAAAATTTAAACCTCCTATTATATACCCAATTGGAGGCATTAATATATCACTTACCAGCGAGGAAATTATTTTTCCAAATGCACCTCCAATAATTATACCTACAGCAAGGTCAACAACACTACCTTTTGAAGCAAATTCTTTAAATTCCTTAATTAGTCCCATATTTTATATTTTTTAATTTATAATTATATACAATATTACAAATATAATTTTAAGATAATTTAAAAACAAATTTATGGTTTAAATATAAATCTATTTTGGTTTTTTTAGTATTTGTACATATATTAGAAAATTATATTAATATTTATTAGAATAATATTTATGTTTAAAAATTAAATTTTGTAACTTCGCAACATTATTGATTAAAATCAGAAAGTCCTGTTTTTCAGGAGATTATTATATTAAATTTATCATAAATCTATGGAAAAAAAGAAAAATTTTAAAACATGTGATGGAAATTATGCTGCATCGCATATTGCATACATGTTTAGTGAAGTTGCAGCAATTTATCCCATCACTCCATCATCAACTATGGCAGAATACGTAGATGAGTGGGCAGCTTTTGGTAAAAAAAACATTTTTGGAGAAACAGTAAAAGTTGTTGAAATGCAATCTGAAGGAGGAGCAGCAGGTGCTGTTCATGGGTCTTTACAAGCAGGTGCATTAACATCTACTTATACTGCATCCCAAGGTTTATTGTTGATGATACCTAATATGTATAAAATTGCAGGTGAATTATTACCTGGTGTGTTCCATGTTTCTGCAAGAAGTTTGGCAGCACAAGCATTATCTATTTTTGGTGATCATAGCGATGTAATGAGCACTCGTCAGACTGGTTTTGCAATGTTAGCTACAGGAAGTGTTCAGGAAATTATGGATATTGCAGGTATTGCTCACTTGGTAGCTATTAAGTCAAGAGTTCCTTTCCTCCATTTTTTCGATGGTTTCAGAACCTCTCACGAAATACAAAAAGTAGAAGCACCTACTACAGAACAAATGGCTTCTTTATTAGATTTCAAAGCAGTACAATCTTTCCGCGACAGGGCTTTAAATCCAGAACACCCTGTTACCAGAGGCACAGCTCAAAATCCTGATATTTATTTCCAATCTCGCGAAGCTGCCAATAAATTTTATGATGTTGTGCCTGATATGGTCGAAGATTACATGCAACAACTTACCAAAATCACTGGCAGAGAATACCATCCTTTCACATATTATGGTCCAAAAGATGCTGAAAACATAATTGTGGCTATGGGTTCTATTACCGAAACAATTAAAGAAGTAATAGACCATTTACAAGCAAAAGGAGAAAAACTGGGCTTGATTTCTGTACATTTATACAGACCTTTCTCAGCTAAATACTTGCTGAATGTAATGCCAAAATCAGTTAAGAAAATATGTGTACTTGATCGTACCAAAGAAATTGGCGCAAATGGAGATCCATTATATTTAGATATTAAAGATGTTTTCTATGGAATGCCAAATACTCCTATCATTATAGGTGGCAGATATGGATTAAGTTCCAAAGATACCACTCCTTCTCAAATTCTTGCAATTAATGAAAATATCAAAGCAAAAGATTCTAAAAATCAATTTACCATTGGGATTGTAGATGACGTTACCAACAAATCCTTAACCCTTCTCCCAGAAATAAGTGTAGCTGTTAAAGGGACTTATGAAGCAAAATTTTATGGTTTAGGTGCTGATGGTACTGTTGGTGCCAATAAAAATTCAATTAAAATCATTGGTGACACTACTGATAAATATTGTCAGGCATATTTTGCTTACGATTCAAAAAAATCAGGTGGGATTACTGTTTCGCACTTACGTTTTGGCGATAATCCAATTCGTTCACCCTATCTGGTAAATACTCCTGACTTTGTTGCTTGTCATGTGCCTTCTTATCTCGATAAATATGATATGTTGAAAGGGTTGAAAAAAGGTGGAACATTCTTATTTAACAGTATATGGGATATTGAAGAAACCAAAAAACGTTTACCAGACCATATGAAAAAATATTTGGCTGAAAACGATATAAAGTTTTATACCATCAATGCAACAGCAATTGCTGAGGAAATTGGTCTTGGAAACCGAACAAATACAATTATGCAAGCTGCTTTCTTTAAAGTTGCAAATGTTATTCCTTACGAATTGGCAGTAACAGATATGAAAAAAGCCATTTACAAATCATATGGCAATAAAGGTGAAGATATCGTTAGCATGAACAATGCTGCAGTTGATAAGGGCGGAGAAGTTATTCAAATACCAGTTCCTACAGAATGGAAAAGTATAGTTGTTAAAGCCAAAACGGACACTCGCAATATTCCAGATTTTATTAAAAATGTAATGGAACCAATCAATTCGCAAAAAGGCGATGATCTTCCAGTTAGTGCATTTCTAGGTCGCGAAGATGGAACTTTTCCTGCTGGTACTACCGAATATGAAAAAAGAGGTATTGCTGTAAATGTTCCTGAATGGATACCAGAAAATTGTATTCAATGTAATCAATGTGCTTATGTCTGCCCTCACGCTGCAATTCGTCCTTTCTTATTGAACAATGAAGAGATTAAGAATGCTCCTGCTAATACAACTACTTTAAAAGCTATTGGCAAAGAAATAGAAGGTTTGCAATTCAGAATTCAAGTAAGTGCCTTAGATTGTACGGGTTGTGGCAACTGCGCTGATGTTTGTCCTTCAAAAACAAAAGCATTGATTATGAAACCACTTGGGACACAAACTGCCGAAATTGAAAGATACGACTATATGTCAAACAAAGTTACTTATAAAGACAATTTAGTTGACAAGTTCAAAACATTTAAAAACAGTCAGTTTGCACAGCCTTTATTTGAGTTTTCAGGAGCTTGTGCTGGTTGTGGCGAAACTCCTTATATCAAATTAATCACGCAATTGTATGGTGAACGAATGATGGTTGCAAATGCAACTGGTTGTTCTTCCATTTATGGGGGCTCTGCTCCATCAACTCCATATTGTGCTAGTAAAAGAAATGGATTTGGTCCAGCATGGGCAAACTCATTATTTGAAGACAATGCAGAATACGGTTTAGGTATGGCAACAGGTATTGAAAAAATGAGAGAAAGAATTGCCAGATTAATGAACGAAGGAATTGCTGGTAATTTTTCCAGTGAAATCAAAGACGCTTTTAAAGAATGGATAGCAGGAAAAGACAACGCAGAACAATCAATTGCTGCTTCCGAAAAAGTATTAAAACTTATTTCTAACTCTAACGACCCTATTGCAAAACAAATTATTGATTGTAAACAATATTTGGTTAAAAAATCAGTTTGGATATTTGGTGGAGATGGTTGGGCTTATGATATTGGGTATGGTGGTTTAGATCATGTATTGGCATCCGGTGAAAATGTAAATGTGCTTGTATTGGATACAGAAGTATATTCAAACACTGGTGGTCAGTCATCAAAGGCTACTCCGGTTGGAGCTGTTGCTAAATTTGCAGCATCCGGTAAAAGAGTTCGCAAAAAAGATCTGGGTATGATGGCAATGTCATACGGATATGTTTATGTTGCTCAAGTATCTATGGGAGCGAACCAAGGACAATACTTCCGCGTTTTAAAAGAAGCAGAAGCATTTAATGGACCATCTATTATTATTGCTTATGCTCCTTGTATTAATCATGGTTTACGTTCCGGAATGGGTAAAACTCAGGAAGAAGCAAATCTTGCAGTTGAATGTGGTTATTGGCATTTATATCGCTACAATCCAGCATTGGCAGAAGAAGGGAAAAATCCATTTATCTTAGATTCCAAAGAACCTAAATGGGAACAATTCCAAAACTTCTTAAACTCTGAAGTGCGTTATTCTTCTCTGAAAAAATCATTTCCAAAGGAAGCTACCGAGTTATTTAAGGCTGCCGAAACCAATGCAAAATGGCGTTTCGATGGTTACAGACGTTTAGCTGCTTTGGATTATTCAGTTAAATAAATATAT
>DYDE01000039.1:0-26158 GCA_020718065.1 Marinifilum sp.
TAAAAATTAGATTTTTTGAGGCGGACAAAATTTTAAAACCGGAGTTTACATTAGTAAATGAGGATTTTAAAATTGAAGTCCAACGAAGAAAAGCAATTTTTAGAAGTCCCGTTAAATTATTTTGGAACATAAGTTTCTGTTGCAATGCTCCCAATATCTTGCAATATTTTGCTGAAATTTGACATATGGTTGGAAAAGGGTTCGGCACAAACTGAACAAATAGCAGCCATTCTAATTCTTTTAGGATTGATATTATTTTCTTTCATCATTTTCTGAGATTCCACTATGATTGTATTTGTTAATTCTGAACACTTAGGGCTATATGAGCATTCATGTCCATCTGCAGCTATAAAAACACCATCAAATCCTTTTTTTAAAGCATGCAAAATCCATTTCGATTTTATTCCTGATGAACATGGTAAATTTATAACATATACAGTAGGTGAATAATGTATCTTGCGCAAACCCGCCTGATCAATGCCAGGATCTGAAATTTTATCAGTAGAAAAAACCAGAATTTTTGGACTAAATAATTCGTTTTCCATATTTGTTAAACTTCGTGATTTGAAAAAATTAGGTAATACAATCTTATAAAAGAGAAAACCAAAGTGTTTCTCTTTAATTGTTAACTATCATTTGTGTCCGATTAAATTCTAAAATGATATTGAAGATTCTTCGCTTCGTTTCACTTTGCTCTGAATGACAAGTATATTGCTTCTTGGAGGAGGTGGTCGATGGCGGCTTTGCCGCCATCGACCACCTCCTCCTCAAAACACACCCATATGTTCTGTCATTCTGAGCGTAGCGAAGAATCTATTAAGCTTTTATCGGTCACTAGTGATAAATTATTTAGAAAATATCAGTTTATGCTTTTTTTAAAAACAATCTGATATAGCTGTCTTCTTCGGCAACTCCCAGGTAATCATAATTCATTTTCTGACACCATTTTGGGATGTCGTTTTTGGTTCCTTCATCTGAAGACAATACTTCCATAATTCCACCTGAACTTACTTCTGCAATTGCTTTCTTTGCTGCTAATAATGGTCCGGGACAAGCTGTTCCACGAGCATCTACTATTTTATCTGCTTTAAGGTTTTTTAATTCTTCTGATGTCATAATTTATTATTTTATTTATATGAATAATTGAATTTTACTTTCACTTGCATCTGCTAAGAAGGTTGCAACACCGCAAATCTTCAGATTTGGGTAGTCTATCATTTCTTCTTTCTTGAAACCCATCAGGTTCATCGACATTTCGCAGATATTTATTTCAACACCCAATTCAGCTGCTATAGCAAACAATTCTTCTATTGAAGCAACTTTGTGTTTTTTCATAATACCTTTTATCATCGAAGTTCCCATGCCTGCCATATTCATTTTAGAAAGTTTAATTTTCCGCATTCCTCTTGGCAACATCATACCAAACATTTTTTCCATAAAATTTTTTCCTTTGGCTTTCTTCTTAGGATCTCTCAATGCTGATATAGCCCAGAATGTAAAGAATAATTTCACTTTAGTATCCATTGCAGTGGCGCCAGTAGAAATAATCATGGCTGCAAGAATTTTATCCAGATCACCCGAAAAAACAACCATGGATAATTGGTCTTTGGTTCCTTTTTCTAGTGATTCAACCTTTTTTTGTAATTCCTGAATTTGTTTTTCTAATTCTATGCTCATCATATTTGTTTTTTTATATTTAAATATTAACATATATATATTGCAAATGTAATTTATTATTCAATTGAATGAATATCAAAACATGTGATACTAAACAACAAGAAATGTGATTTAGCTCACATTATTTTTCGTACCTTTACTTTTTTAATTCAAAATCATATTTATAAGACCTCTTAAATGATTTAATATGGATATTCACGATTGTTCAAATTGTATCAATAAATCAACTGCTGCTAAAGAATTGGATGAGGATGTTCTAAAAGTAATGTCAAAAAACAAGGTTGAAGTAAGCTTCAAAAAAGGAGATATTATTTTTAAACAGGATTCCTATTCAACCAATATTGTTTATCTGAAAGCGGGTTTGGTTAAAATTCATATGCAAGGACCTTGTAGAGAAAAGATATTACGTATAGTAAAAGCTCCTTCATATTTGGGAATTCCAACTACAATTGGTGATAAAATAAATCATTACTCTGCAACTGCTTTAGAAAACACAAAAGTATGTTTTATTGATGTGAATGAATTTAAAAAACTGATATACGGTAATGGCAAGTTTGCTTATGAAATAATCATGGAACTGTGTCGGAATGAATTGATTGATGATCTGAGGTGTGTCAATCAGGCACAAAAACAAATTCCCGGTCGTGTAGCCGAATCATTACTTAATTTTTCTCGTCAAATATATAATAGCAACAAATTTATTTTGCCTTTATCAAGAAGTGAATTGGGCGATATGGTGGGAACTTCAAGGGAAAGTATATGCCGTATTTTGATTGATTTTAGTAATGAAAAAATAATAGACATTAAGGCTAAAGAAGTAAGTATTTTAAACATTGAAAAGTTAGAACAAATTTGTAAAAAAGGATAGTTTTAACTAAATTTCAATAAATAATAAACAACAAGTAACAGCCAACTGGGGGATAATTAAATGAAACCTGCAAATTTTAAAGTGTACGAAGCGACATTTGTAATGTCGCTTAGCAGGGTGAATATTTTTGGCAACTGTTTTACTTTTACTTGTGCGTGAATAAAACTTAGAAAGTTCCCTTTTTTGCATCATCAATGGCATTTGGCCATTCATCACGTTCTGCTTTCTTCACATTTAGCATAAGTTTATATTCATTGTTTTGTTTATCGCTTATTACAAGTCTTTTAGATAATCCAAATCTTTTAAATTTATGATCGACGTCAGAAAGCGGAATGTCAAAAATAGTTTCCTCTTCCTGGCTGTCATAGCCCATGGCTTTTTCCATTTTATCTCTGATAATATTTCCGACTGCGCCATGATTAAATTTTACACGAGCCTGTGTACCTGAATACAAGATCCTTTTATTTGTCAAAATCAAAAAGCCCTCAATCATATTAGTGGCTGATTTGAAATATTGGGCTTTAGCTTCTTTAATTACTCTTTCTTCCATTGTGTTTTTATTTTATTGTTGTTAATATCAGTTTGTCTGAACCCCCAAAACTATAAAAACAAACTGAAATTAACAAATTTGTCAAATCTCATTAGTTGTATTTAAAATTTATGAAAATGATTCTTAAAATAATAAATTGTTTCGCATCTTAATGTTTCAATACCTGTCTTCCGCAGTGTATTTATAAGAGTTATGTATTTATAGAGGGCTTAAAATTGATCTAATTATAAGATAATCACGAACACTTTATAATTGGGAAGCTTTCCTTGTCAGTTTTAATGGTGGAGTGGACTATTGGTATATGGGTATTGACAGATTTTTATTGTGTTTATATTCTGTTTAAAATGAAAATATTCAGATTATTTTCTATTTAAACTCAATTTTCAGTTTCATCACTTTTTCAAGGTCCCTCATGATTTCTTTATCTCTTATCTCAAATATACATGGTTTTGATTTTCCAACATGCTTTGTTAACTTGATTTTATTCTTTACATCTTCACTAATATCTAAATTATAAACTCTTTCTATATCTTTATAAGGGAAATATATAGTTGCTTGCATGAAACCTTTCCATGCAGACATCCATATTATTGTTCTTTTCTTCTTTTGTACTTTACACAACCATGCTTTTCCATCACGATAATATCTCCATTCATAGATCATTTCATTCTGGTCAAAAAGCTTTATCAAAAGGGAATATGAGCTATATGATTTATCTAAGATAGCTTGAAGCACTATTTCATTGGGGTAGATACTTTCATCTCTTAGTTCAATGTTGTTTATTGTTTCCATATTTTCATTCTTTCTATAAGTAAATAAAAGCTTAAAAAGTAAAATCAGGTATTATATTTAACGTCAGTTTGTCTAAACCCCCAAAACTATATAAACAATGCGATATCAAGAAATTGGTCATGTCTGTTAATTATAATTGTTATTTTAAGCAATTGTTTTCTAATTTAATAATTATCCCACATCTAGTGGTGTAAGAGGCGCTCTCCACTATCGGAAGATGACGGAACCATCTAATTTACTAGCGTTTTGTTGGTTATTGTTTCAGTCTCAATCTGCCAAATTCAAGCGTTCTTAAATTCCTTATAAAAATCTTTGGAGCATTCAAATTTTTCAATATCATTTTAATCATAGCGCTGTATACGGGGAAATCGTAATACAATACCATGTTTCAAAAAAAGACCGTTTAGCAGTTAAATAGATTTATTGTTAAAAAGCCCGAACAGCACGCACATAGTTCGTGGCGTTTTTAAAGTGCTGGCTCAGTCCACCATTAGCGAAGTACTGGGACCATGCGATGTCATTAGCGTACTCGGTAGAACTCCAATAGTAGGCACTAGCAAAACCGCCAACCACTACTTTATTTAAGTAAAGCTTGTTTAATTCATCTTTACTGGGTAAATACCAGTCGGTATAACCACCTAAATCTAAATCGGCACACAATTTTGCTGCATAGTTCCCTGCTCCCTGACTGGCAACAATGGTGTTTGTATTCCCCTGTCCTGCACCTAATGCGGTAGCAGTTGCTCCGGTTACTGTATTACTTCCATTATACCATTGTATGCCTGTGCTTTGGTCGGTTGGCGCCGCTATTAAACCATGTATTTCTCCTGTTACATAACCAGGGTCTCCTTCTTGTAAAATATAAGCTACTTTACCTCCTTGATAGCTAACGCCTAAAGCTAATATTACATTAATTTTTACCGTTTTACTTGTAATTTCGTTGTTCACTGCATCAGTCGGCGTAAATGATACTTTCAAAACCTGATTTAAGCCAACATCTGGCTTTGTGCCAATTTCAGGAGTGTAAACAAAGGTTCCTGCTACATCAGCTGTAGCATTTAGTTGGGTTGCGCTCAGCAAAGTACCATAAACAATATCGCTAGGATTTGCCCATGTGATTACCGGGGTTTTCTTTGTGGGTGATTCATCTTTCTTACAACTATTTATAAGAATTACTAAAAGCCCCATTACTATTAATGAGTAAATCCAAATTCTGTTTTTCTTCTTCATAATTATATAATTTTATGGCTAATTTATATTTGTATGTTGTCGTTTTTTTTCAATGAAAGCTAACTCGTTTATAGGTAAGTTTATAGGTAGGTTTATTGTCAAACTTTAGTCTGTAAATATAAATGTTTTTTTTATTACAAATCATAAAAAGACGATTTATTTTTTTATAAACTCTTTGTACTAAGATGGGTATATATCTCTGTTGTTTTACTGCTCTTATATCCAGGCAATTCCTGTATATACTGCAAATTTGTTCCTGCTTCAAACAAATAGATAGTATAACTATTCTGCAATCAACAAAATGCAACCTCCTTCTTTTATTCCATACTACTACACAGACTGTTTTAAACCTCACCTTTTCACTTTTTTCCTTGTTCCTTTCCCCTTGTTTGTCAATTCCTAAATCGCAAATTTCCTTGTGTTTGTGGTTAAACAAAACGAAACCCAAAACTTCCTGTAAATGTAATCGTAAAATCATAAATTCCTCTGCTTTTCTCTGCGCCTTCCCTGCCTCCGAAGGGAGGTTTGCGTTCTCTGCCTTTAAACAAACCCTAAACCCATAATTTCTAGAAAAGTAATCGTAAATCCTAAATTTCTTATCAACAAAAAAAACATGCCCATCCAGAGACAAAACTTGTCCGTCACCTGACATTCTGTCACGTCCGGCGACTCCGCGACGACGTTATCTGACATTCTGTCAGGTTTGGAGCGCTTGCAAACACATCCGGAAACAAAACATGAAAGTCAGGGAACAATACTTACACATCAGGAAAGCATACCTGAAGATCAGACAAGCATACTTGGAAACCAGGAAAGCATAACTGGAAATCAGACAAGCATACCGGCAAGTTAGGATAGAATACTTTGAAGTTAGCTTAGAATTCGCACAAGTCAGTTTAGATTAACATCACGTTAGAATAGAAAAACAACAAGTCAGCAAACCATACTTCGAAGTTAGCATAACATAACATCAAGTTAGCATAACATAACGTAAGGTTAGCATAGGATAACCACAAGTTAGCAAACCATACATCGAGATCAGATCAATATTCCAGCACGTAAGGTTAAAAAACCTGAAGGTTATAAGAAAATTCTTCAACATCAGAAGAGAAAACCTATAGGTCCGATTTAAAATTCCATGACATCAAATTAAAATGCTTCGAAGTCAGAGGAATATTCTTTGAAGTTAGAAGAGTTTTCTTCAATGTTAGCGGAATTTTCTTTGAGATCAGCGCAATATTCTTTAAAGTTAGCAGAATATGCTAATTATTCTGATTGAATTTTATCGATTTTAACTATTCAAAACCCACGTTAAGCAATTGCAGGAACAAATAAAAAACCTCTTTCGCTTGTATTTTTAGTATCTAATATTTTATTTTATAATATGGTATATAATCTTTAAACATAAATATGAATTATTGCTAATTCGTCTATTTACAACAAAATCTTTCCAGCCGATATTTAGTGATAAATACCTTCTAGGTGAAGGAAGTTCAAAAGAAAACCGCTCTTAAAAAAAGATTAAGAGCGGTTCTAAAAAATTTATATACATTCAATTACTTATCATAAATAAAATTCAGTGTAAAAGAAGAATAATTTAATAGATATATTGCAAACCAATTGTTATGATCTGCTTTTTTTACAAATTACACAAAGATGATCTGAGTTCCTTGTCCTTCTGCCAATTCGTAGAATTGTCCTACAGTAATAATATCGGTTACACCCTCCCATAGGTCTTCTTTTTTCAGTTTAAACATATCAGCAGCAAGTTTGCAGGCATATATTTCGCCACCCCCTGCTGTTATCATTTCAAAGAACTCCGGAACTGTAGGTATATCAAGTTTAGCCATTTGATTTTTCATCATTGCAGAAACTCCTGCTTCAACACCAGGTATGCCACCAAGCAATGTTGGAAATGGTAAACCACCTGGCATTCTCATAGCAGGGTTACCTACAGTTGCTGTTTTTAATTTTTTCATTTGTTTCTTGGTAATTGCATCAAGACCAAAGAATGTAAAAAACAATTTGGCTTCAATACCTTCCATAACTGCTCCATTAGCCATAACCAAAGCAGCATAAACATCCTCAATAGCACCTTTGGCACATATGATACATACTTTCTTTAATGGGAATTTTTCTTTTGTTTCCATGGTTTTATATTTTAGAAATTAAACACAACTTGTAGGTTTGGGTATTCCGGCTATTTTAGAGGATATTTTCAGCGGTCCGCCGGGGAACAATTCATATAAACCTTTAATATCCACAATACCAGAAGAGCCAACTTTTCTCATTGTCAATGTTTCGCCATTCAAATGGGCTTTTCTTAAATAGTCTATTACCTGAAAATGTTTTTCTGTTAATGTCAGGTTATACTCTTTTGCAATTTCAAGAGCAATGTCTTTGGTCCATTGTGCAGGATTTTCTAGGTAACCTTCATTATTAACATTAACTGTTACACCTGCGATTATTTTTTCTACCATTTTTATTAGATTTAAATTAATTTATAATATTTAGTTTTTAACAACATTTTTAACCAATTGCATGGTAAATCCCATGGCTTTTCTCATTTGAGGAGAACGCATATCTTTTAAAAGCTTCCAGAACGAATATTTTTTAATTTGTTTATCATCAATATTCCTTGCTGCTATTGCTGCATTGTTTATGAAATTCATAATTTCAGGTTGTGTAATATTATTTACAACATTCATTGTAAGTATAAACCTGTCAGCAAAATCTTTGATATCCTCACTTTTATAATTCGAAACAATTTTGTCGGCCTGTTTCCCAAATTCTTTCAGCAGACTGAAATAACCTTTTTGTTCAAATTCATAAAGTTTTTTTGTAAAATCTATAATCACTTCGTTAGCAATAGGAGCTGCATCTTTAACAAAGTCATTAACACTTTCTAAAGTGTTCAGCATTGCATTGAAAGTTTTAACATTTGTTAGTAATTTAACAAATAGTAGTCTAAATTCGTCCGGATGAATAGAGCAACATTGCTTTTCCAAAGCTACAACAGAAGTATCATAAACATCTTTACCAATAATTGATAGGTCTGCAACCATATCTTCAACCATTTCAAACTTCAGTCTTTGCTCATTAACATATCCGAGCATTAGATCCATCTTCTTGTTAAGTTCAGATATTTGTTCCTGTACATTAATATTTGTTTCCATATTTAAACTTGTTTTAAATATTAACTTTATTCTTACCGGCAAATGTCATATGAGATTCAATAGGCATTTCTTTTCCTTTTAAAAGAATGTGCCAATATATCCAGCGGAAAAGAATTTTACCATAATGGTTCATTTTTGTATTCTTTAACAATCCGAATGGTCCAATACCTGGCAATGGAAAAGTGCCTGGCAATGGTTCTGTGTCATAATTAAAATCAATTAAAACGCCTTTTCCTTTTCCTGTTTCAATGTAGCAATTGGCATGTCCATCAAATTTTGCAGTAAGAGTTCTTCCTTCAATTGCGCAAATAAGGTTTTCATAAACTATTTCACTGGCAAAATGAGCAACCGATCCTGCTTTTGATGTAGGTATATTTGCTGCATCTCCAATAATAAAAATATTTTGATATTTATCAGATTGAAGTGTGAATTTATTTGTTGGAACATAATTTAATTCATCGCCCATTCCGCTTCTTGCAATCATTTCATCACCTTTATTCAGAGGAACTATGGTAAGTACATCAAAAGGAATTTCAATTCCATCGTATGAAACGATTGTCTTTTTTTCATTATCAACTTTTTCTAAATAAAAATCAGTAACAACATGGATATTTTTCTCTTCAAGCAACTCACTTAACATTTTAGTGGCTATAGGTTTTGTAAAAGCTCCGGATAACGGAGTAACATAAGTAATGTCAACTTTATCCCTGATTCCTTTTTTGGTAAAAAAATCATCGGCCAGACAAACAAATTCGATAGGAGCAACAGGACACTTAAATGGCATATCTGCAATATTTACAACCAGTTTTCCACCTTCCCAATAACGAAAGAACTTTTGCAATTCTAAAGCACCATTCAAAGTATAAAAATCAAAAATATTTTTATACCATAAATTTCCTTTTAACCCTGGAGTTTCTTCTGGACAAACATTTGTTCCGGTTGCAATTAAAAGGAAATCGTATTTTATTGTTTTTCCGTCTGTAAATAAAACCTTATTTTCTTCAGGTAATATTTTGCTGATCTCCGTAATAATAAACTCAACATTACTTGGAAAAAAATTGGCTTTAGGTTTTATTACATCTTCCTTTTTATAAATATCAAAAGGAATGAACAACAAACCTGGTTGATAATAATGAATTTTATCTTTATCAACAATTGTTATCTTCCATTCTTCAATATCTAAACCTTTACTAAGTTTATTTGCCATCATTGTACCTGCAGTACCTGCACCTAGAATTAATATTTGTTTCATTTGTTTGTTTTTTAATGTTTATTTAATGTACAAATGGAATGCCCTTTAAATAATTATTTCGCTTGGTATGACTGCCAGATTCGACAGGTAAACTTTTGCTTATGGGCATTTCATATGGATTTATTTTTTCTTATTGAGTATTTTTAACTGTAACAAAATTAATTTGATTAAATCAGGTACCCTAAAATATGTATATGATAAATAACAGCTTATGATATTTATCATATTTTTGGATAAATTTTTATTATACTTGTACTTTATTTTAGAAATAAAGAGTAGAAATGCAACTTGTCAATAATCAATGTAATTGCGAAAACTGTGAACTAAAACCTATTTTCTTTGAGTATGTTGAAGAAAAATCTTTAGAAAACATTTGCAATTGGAAATATGAAAAGGCATTCAGAAAAGGGGAGAATATTTCTAATCAAGGTGATGAAATAAAGGAGTTTATTTACCTTAAAAGTGGTTTAGTTAAGCTATACAGGAAAAATGAAAATGATAAGGATCAAATTATCAGTTTTGCAAAACCACTAGATTTTATTAGTTTATTCAGTGTTTTTTCAAATAAATCTTTTAATTATTCTATCACAGCTATAGAAGACTCTGTTACTTGTAATATTAATCTTAATGAATTAAAGAAACTTATTTCAACAAATGGTAATTTTGCCCTTGGGTTATTAACAAAAGTAAGTCAAGCAAGTGACAAAATCATAATTACTACATTAGAAATTAAGCAAAAACAAACTTTTGGCAGGGTTGCATATATCTTACTTTATTTTTCAAATGAGATATATAAAAACAATTCTTTTGAACTACCTGTTTCCAGAAAAGAAATAGCAGACCATATTGGTATGACTACTGAAAATGTAATTAGAACATTATCCTCGCTTCGTAGCGATGGAATTATTAAAATTTATGGAAAAATAATAGAAGTAGTTGATAAAGATAGATTACAAAAAATATGTAATTACAGTTAAATGATAAATATTGAAAATAACATAGTAGAACTTCAGAAAAGATAAATGAAAATAAACATAATAGGAGCAGGAATATCGGGATTATCAGCGGGTTGTTACTTGCAAATGAATGGTTTTGAGACACAAATATTTGAGAGAAATCCGATGTCGGGTGGTTTATGTGCTAGCTGGAAAAGGGGCGATTATACTTTTGATGGCTGTATCCATTGGATTATGGGCACCAGCAATCATAGTCCATTTTATAAATTGTGGAATGAATTAATTGATATGCAATCTATCGATTTTGTTAATCATGAAACAAGAATGGATGTTGAAATAGTTGATAAAACTAATAAATATGGAGAAAATATTTTTCATTTATATACCAATATTAATAAATTAGAAAACTATCTTATTGATCTTGCACCCGAAGATGAGAAAATTATTAAAAAATACACCCAATCAATACGTGAGATACAAAAATATGATTTACCACCATTGATTGATAAAATTCCCGGATACCGGAGTTTTAAAGATTATGCTGTTTACCTCAAATATATTCCATTCGTTCTTTTATATCTAAAATGGAAGAATGTTACTAATTTTTCTTTCTCTAAAAAGCTTAAGAATCCATTTTTAAAAGAAGCATTTCGACTTTTATTTGATGGTGGTAATTTAAGTTTACTTATTTTTTCTGTACCATTGTCTTTTTATGATAAAAAATGTGCCGGTTATCCTGTTGGTGGCTCCTACCAATTTGTTAAAAAAATAGAAGATAAATATATTTCTTTGGGTGGAAAAATCAATTATAATAGTTCTGTTAAAAGAATAATTACAGAAAACGGAATAACAAAAGGTGTTCTATTAAATAATGACGTTGAAGTATTATCAGATATTACTATTTCTGCAGCAGATTGGAATTATACAGTTTTCGATGCTTTGGAAGGAAAATATGTAAATAAAAAAATATTAGAACTTAAAGCTTTAAAAAAATTAAATGTTTTTTATTCTATAGTATTGGTTTCTTTAGGAATTTCTCGTGATTTCAAGGAGTTTTCCCATTTTTTAAGATTTCCTCTGGATAACGATCTGGTTTCTCCTGATGGAACAATATACAAAAGGATAGAAAGTCATTTTTATAATTATGATCCTACATTAACCAGAGATGGTAAAACTGTTGTTTCTGTTAGTTTTTATACCAATAATAGCGACTATTGGATTGATTTACGTAAAAATGATAAAGAAACTTATAATAATAACAAGAAAAAATTTGCCCAGGAAGTAATTGATAATCTTGAAAAGAAATTTAAAAATATAAAACAACATATTGAAGAGATTGATGTTGCAACACCAGCAACTTATAATAGATATACCAATAATTGGAAAGGAAGTATTCAGGGATGGATGCCAGGAAAGAACATTCTTGCTGCTTCACCTGTTGGATATGAACTGCCAGGTCTTAAACAGTTTTATTTTGCCAGTCACTGGTCTATGCCAGGAGGAGGCTTACCTGTTGCTATTAAAATCGGAAGAGATATTGCACAAATTATTTGTAAGAAACAAGGCAAACCTTTCAAAATAAACTAATTTTAATATTTTGCAAAAATGATGCCTAATCCAGAATTACTCATACAACTAACAATTATGCAAATGCCTTTTGGAAAATATAAAGGAACAATTTTATGTAATCTTCCTGTATCATATCTTGAATGGTTTAACAGCAAGGGTTTTCCTGAAGGCAAATTAGGTGTTCTATTGCAAACTATTTATGAAATAAAACTTAATGGTCTAGAGTACCTTCTTGAACCAATTAAGAAAAACAGATATCCCAAATGAAAACAGCAAGTCTTCATGAACTTAAAAAAGAACTAAGTTTTCTTGCACCTTCTAAAGTATTAGAGATATGCATCAAACTTGCAAAATACAAAAAGGATAATAAAGAACTGCTCACTTACCTGCTTTTTGAAGCACATGATGAACATGAATACATTAAAAATGTCAAAGAAGTAATAGATGAACAATTTGCTGAGATGAATAAAAGTAATTTTTACATAGCAAAGAAAACAATAAGAAAAGTATTAAAAACAGCAAATAAATATATCAAATACTCAGGGGTAAAACAAACAGAAATAGAACTGCTTATTTATTATTGTCAGAAACTTAAAAATTCAGGTATCGCTTTAAATAAAAGCACTACTCTTACAAATCTTTACCAGCGACAAATAATGAGAATAAATAAAGCTTTGGCAAATATGCATGAAGATTTGCAATATGACTATAATGTTGAAATAAAATTATTATTAATATGATTTAATTAAAAAGGTTCTGTTTAAGATTATGTGGAAGAATTTTTGACCTTAACTGAACAAGAACGTGTGTTTTTTTCTTTGTGAAATCTTTGTGTCTTTGAGCCTTGGTGGCATTAATAATTTGGATTTCTACATTATTGTAAAACAGAACCATTAAAAATAAATATAAACATTGTAATTAAAAGGAAAAAGATGAAAAAAATAAGTATTATCATTATTACAGTTCTTTTTGGTGTCTTTTCTATAGCTAAAGCACAGGAAAATATTCAAAAAGATTCAATTGAAAAAATAACAAATAAAATTAAAACTTTTTTACCTGAAGGTTGGATAGTTAAAATTGTTAAGGAAAATCAAAATGAAATATTGATACAATCACTTACACCTATTGATTTATCTACTTCAATGACAGCAAACGATCCACCTGAAGTGAAAGACCTTTGTGAAATATATATATTGATTGTTAAAAGGGTTTCTCCCGATTCAATAAAAATACTAAGAGAGAATAACGAAAAGTTAAAGAACAATTTACCACCTCAAATTTCTAAAGATAATCTGAAAAAATGGTATCAGGAAAATGAAAAAACATTGAAAACACTTGATTCTGAACCTACACATTATGATGATAATTATAGTTATAGAATAAAATGTGAAAGATTGCCTAAAGAAAAGAAAGATTTAGAAGATTATGAGAAAATCATGGGCAATATAAATATTTTATTTAAAAAATATGAATAATTAAGGGTATTATTATATAAAAGCATTATGCAGTATTTTAATTTTCACACACACACAACCTATTGTGATGGGTCAGAAACGCCAAACTTATATATAGAAAAAGCAATTGAGTTGGGGTTTTCTGCAATTGGGTTTTCAGGGCATGCACCAGTACCTTTTATTAATGAATGGAGCATAAAACCAGAAAAATTAAATGATTATTGTGAGGAAATAAAAAAATGGAAAGGAGTTTACAATTCCAAAATTCCAGTTTACCTTGGTTTAGAAATTGATTTTATTCCTGAAATTACTACAAAATTTGAAGTTTTCAAACAAGAGCAGCAACTTGATTATCATATTGGATCTGTTCATCTGGTAAAGCACCCTGAAAGTAAAAAACTATGGTTTATTGATGGGCCAGAACAAGGTTATATTAATGGATTAGAAAATATATTCAATAACAATCCTCAAAAAGCGGTTGAAGCTTATTATAATCAGATAAGCGAAATGGTTGCCAGAGAACGACCTGATATAATTGGGCATTTCGATAAAGTGAAAATGCATAATAAAAACCACTTTTTTTCAGAAGAAGAATCCTGGTACAAAAAAATAGTTAAGGACACATTAAAAATAATATCAAATACTGATTGTATAATGGAAGTTAATACAAGAGGCATTTATAAAAAGAAAACTAACAAACTTTTTCCAGATATTTCAATTCTTGAACAATGCTATATGTTGAAAATTCCAATAACATTGAGTTCCGATTCTCATAAACCCAGTGAGTTGATGAATTACTTTGATGAAACAATAGACATATTAAAGTCAGTAGGATTTAAGTATTTACATACGCTTACATTAAAAGGATGGGGAAAGGTTGAAATAATCTAAAACATTGATTAAAAGATATTTTTTTGAATATTGATTTTTTTTTTCTCATTCAAATTCTTTATATACATTTGCAAATTAATTTAAAAAGATAAAAATGGCTATTATAGGTAAAATTCGAAGTTATTCAAAACTTGTTGTAATTATAATTGGAGTTGCATTAGCTGCTTTTGTGCTCGGAGATTTTGTAAGAAAGAACCCAAACAAACAATCAACCAATATTGGAGAAATAGCTGGTGATAAAATTTCATATAGAGATTTTGAGTTGAAATTAGAAGAACAAATGGAGATCGTAAGGCAGCAAACCCGTCAGGAAAATCTCACTACTCAACAAATATATGAAATCCGTAAACAAGTATGGCAGGATTTGATTAAAAACATTACTTTACAAAAAGAATACGATGCATTAGGGATTACAGTAAGTGATGCTGAATTAAAAGATCTTATAACAGGTAAAAATCCTCCACAAGTTATACTTCAGAGTTTTACAGACCCTGCAACTGGTCAGTTTCATCCAGAACAGGTTTTGAAATTTTATAATGAAATAGATCAGGCCGAACCTGCAACACAAAAACAATGGTTTAATATGCTTGATTACATAAAAGCAGAAAGAATGCAAAGTAAGTATAATAATCTTATTTTAAAAGGTTTTTATGTTACAAATAGTTTTGCCAAAAGAGATTTCAATGATAAAAATAAAAACTCTAAAATCTTATTGGTAGCTTCTCCTTATTCTACTATACAAGATAACACTATCAAGCTAAATGATGAAGATTTTCAGAAATATTATGATGAACATAAACAGGAATTTGAAATAGAAGCATCACGTGATATTGAATATGTTGTGTTTGAGGTATTACCTTCTCAGCAAGACATTGCAAATGTTGAAGAAAAAATGAAACTTGTTCGTAAAGACTTTGAAACTAACGAAAATGTGGAATCTTTTGTAAACTTAAATTCTGATTCAAAATATGATAGTATGTATTTTGGTAAAGGAACCTTACCATTGTTTTTAGATTCTGTAGTATTTGATTTACCTAAAGGAACTATTATTGGCCCAATAAGAGATAATTATACTTTTACTATTGCGAAAGTAATGGAATTTATGGATCGTCCTGATTCAATGAAAGCAAGTCATATATTGATTTCTTATGATAGTGTTAAACAACCTATCAAACAAGACCTTAAACGTACAAAGATTGCTTCTAAAAAATTAGTTGATAGTCTTTTGGCAATTGTAAAAAAAGACCCTAAATCGTTCGATACTATTGCAAAACAATATTCCGATGATCCATCTGCTCAGAAAAACAAAGGTGATTTAGATTGGTTTAAAGATGAAACGATGGTGAAGCAATTTAACGATGCTTGTTACTATGGAAAAGTAGGTGATATTACTGTTGTAGAAACTGATTTTGGGTATCATATTATTAAAGTTACCGGAAAAAAAGAACTTAAAAAGAAAGTTAGAATTGCAATTATTAATAATAAAATTGATCCTAGTACTGAAACTTATAGTGATTATTACACCAAAGCAACTAATTTTCATTCTAATAATAAAACAATCGAACAATTTAACAAATCATGTGTAAGTGCTGGAATAAATAAACGTTCTGCAGAATATATACGTGATGTTGATAATTCAATGCCTGGTTTAGAATCGGCCAGAGAAATAATCCGTTGGGCATTTAATAAAGAATCTAAAAAAGGTTTTGTTTCAGATGTTGTATTTGATCTAACTGATAAATATGTGGTAGCTGTTTTAAAAGAAGTTCGTGAAAAAGGCATTGCACCACTTGAACAAATTAAACCATTAATTGAGCCATTGGTTAAAAGAGAAAAGAAAGCAGAACAACTTCTAAATAAAATGAATTCTGTTTATTCTCCTTCTATTGATATGGGTTTGTTGGCACAGAAACTTAACAGTAAAGTTGATACTATTCCTATGCTTTCTTTTTCTGCATACAATTTGCCTGGTTTTGGACCAGAACCAGATGTTCTTGGAGTATTATATTCAATGAAAAAAGGTGATATTTCAAAACCAATAAAAGGGAAAATGGGTGTTTTTGTTATAAAATCTATTGAAGTTACTGAAGCTCCAGTAATAAATGATTTTTCATCAGTGAAAATGCAGATTTATGGCTTATTTAATTCTATTGCAAATTATCAAATAAACCGTATTCTAGAAAAATCAGCTAATGTTAAAGACAATAGGATATTATTCTATTAATATATTCAATTAAAATTTATAAAAGGAGATATGTTTATCTCCTTTTTTTATGCAATTATTTTTATAGATATAATAAAATAATTATATATTTGCTTTTATATATATTAATAAATAAAAATGAAAAAAATGAAAAAAACATTATTTACAATTATTTGTATTATGAGTGTATTTGCTTATGCAAGTGCACAAACATTAGTAACCACTACTCCACAAAATCGTAATGTGGTGTTAGAAGAGTACACAGGAATTCATTGCCAGTATTGTCCTCAGGGGCATCAGATAGCTGAAGGGATTTTAGCTGATAATCCTGGTAAAGTTGTTTTAATTAATATTCATCAGGGAAGTTTTGCTGTTCCTGGTTCAGGTGAACCTGATTTTAGAACATCGTTTGGTGATGCACTTGCAGGTCAAACAGGTTTGACAGGATATCCTTCAGGAACAGTTAACAGACATGTATATGCAGATTGGGGTGCAAATACTGCTTTAGGTAGAGATAAATGGACTGCTGCTGCTGGTAGAATATTAGCAATGCCTTCTCCTGTTAATATTGGTGTTAGCTCAAGTTTTAATGCTGGTACTAGGTTATTAACTGTTACAGTTGAATTATATTATACAGCTAATAGTGCTCAATCAACGAATTACATTAATGTTGCACTTTTACAAAGTAATATTTTAGGGCCTCAAACCGGAGGAGGTATGGGAAATAATTATGTTCACAAACATATGCTAAGACACTTAATAACAGGACAATGGGGTGATGCTGTTACAACAACTACAAGTGGAACTTTTGTTACCAGAACATATACTTATACGGTTCCAGCAAGTTATACCAGTGTCCCTTGTGATATAGCAAATTGCGATATTGCAGTATTTGTTACAGAAAGTCATCAGGAAATTTTAAATGGCACGCAAGTAGTTGCTGTTGGTGGGACTACTCTACCAGTTGGCAATGTTAACTATACAGGTGCCAGTTATAAAACTGGAAATCCTTCTGCTACAACATCATTTAGCTATAATGTAGCTAGTTTGTTGCCTGGTACCCAGAGCTTTGTTTTTACACTTACTCCAACAGGTCAACCAGCCGGATGGAATAGTTCTTTTGTTATTAATGGAAATACTTACACTTCAACAGCTACTGTCGATATTACTAATGGAACTCCTTTAAATGTTACATTTAATGTTACTCCTAACACTGATGCAGGTTTTCCAACATATAAATTTACTATTCAGTCTGTTAGTAATCCTATGGCACCGGTACTAACTAAAGAATTTTATGTTATAAGTAATGTAACAGACATGGTATTACATAATCAAGGTTCATGGGGCGGTGGAAAGCCTTCTGATTTTGAAACAGTTTATTTTGACGGATTAACCTATGCTGGTTGTACTACTTTTGCTTCTTCAAATTATAATAAATTTATTGGAGCTTCAGCGGATAATGCTCTTACTGGAGTTGGTAATATTTATTTTAATTGTGGATGGACATCTCCGACTTTTACAGATCAGGATGTAGCTATTTTTACAACTTTTCTTAATGGAGGTGGTAGATTATTTGTTGCTGGACAGGATATTGGTTGGAATACATGGGATGCTGCAGGTAGTGGTACTGTTGCTACAAAAGCATTTTATACAAATTATCTAAATTCTTCTTATGTTAATGATGGAAGTACTACTAATAATAGTGTTTATCCATTTGCGACAGACTTGGTTTTTGGTACAATGGGCAACTCTACATTTAATACTAATCTTTATGGTTCAGGCAATTTCTACCCTGATCAGATTGCTCCTGTTGGCAATGGAAGTGCAATTACTTACTATGCAAACACACCTACAAAGATTTCAGGTGTAAAATCTACAAATGGAACTTATAAAACTGTTTATATAGGATTTGACCCATCTATGATGACTGATGCTAATGTTCAGAAAGAGTTTTTTAACAAAACTCATGACTGGTTTCATGGTATTATTTCTGATATCGATCTTATTGAAAACAACCAAAATGATTTTATCTCCTATCCTAATCCTTGTAGCGATTTTACAACAATAGTATTAAACAATAGAAATATAAATGATTTAACTATCCAAATTGTTGATTTGTTTGGAAGAACAGTACAAACAGAAAAAAATACCAATAACAGCAATTTGGTTAAAATTGATGTATCAAATCTTGCTAATGGAATATATTATTGTAGAATATTAGATAATAATTCTACATTATTAAAAACAAGCAAAATCCAAGTAATTAAATAATAATCATATCATTATATATAAAAAAGAGGGCACATAGCCCTCTTTTTTTATAATAAAGCCAATTAAATTATATCATTGAGCAATTTATCTATCAATAAAGGTACTCCAATTCCTGCTTTTTCTTTAATACATATAAGGTTTTTAGTATCTCCTATCTTACAATCATTTGGATCAACCAGATATTTTGGGATTTGAGGTTTTACATAATGAACCAGGCCTGCAGCAGGATAAACATTAAGTGATGTTCCTATTATTAAGAAAATGTTTGCCTGCATAGATAGCCTTGAAGCTTCTGCAATCATTGGAACTGCTTCTCCAAACCAAACAATGTGCGGACGCAATTGAGAACCTTTTTCACAAAGATCTCCCCATTTTAATTCCCATCCATCTATAGGGTATATCATCGTATCATCAATACTACTGCGCGATTTTTTTAATTCTCCATGTAAATGCAATACCTTTTTTGAACCGGCTCTTTCATGCAAATCATCCACATTTTGAGTTATGATTTGTACATCATATTTTTTTTCTAATTCAACCAAAGCAAAATGAGCTGGGTTTGGTTTTACATCCTGAAGTTGTTTTCGGCGTTGATTATAAAAGTCTAATACCAGATGTGGATTGTTTTCCCATGCTTCATAGGTGGCAACATCTTCAATCCTGTATTCTTCCCATAATCCATCACTATCTCTGAAAGTTTTTATACCGCTTTCCTGGCTAACACCAGCTCCGGTTAAAACAACAATTTTCTTCATAGTGTAAATAATTTAAAAAGTTCTATTTAGTGTTTGTAAGAAAACTCAGTGTCAGATAAGAAAACGTCAAGAATGAGGCTTTCGTAGTTTTGAAAATCAAGGAGTTTACATGGGTAAACGACTGTTTTCAAAACAAGAGTAACGAAATTATTGGCGTTTTCTTGCTGACACTATTTACTTTTTCTTTGTTTGATTACTTCATATAACAAAACACCAGCAGCAACAGAAACATTTAAAGATGCAATTTCTCCATACAATGGGATTTTAACAAACCCATCAGAAAGTTTAAGAAGTTCATGAGAAACACCATCTTCTTCTGAGCCTAAAATGACGGCAGTTGGTTTGGTGTATTCAACTTCATCAAATAATTTTTCTGCTTTTTCTGAACAAGCTACAATTTGAATTCCACTTTTTTTAAGGTATTCAATAGTGAACTTTAAATTCGGCACTCGACAAACAGGAACTTTTAGCAAAGCACCAGCAGATGTTTTAATAGCATCGCTGTTTACTTGTGCAGAACCTTTATCAGGAATAATGATACAATCAACTCCTGCACATTCAGCAGTTCGGGTGATTGCTCCAAAGTTACGAACATCAGTTATTCTATCCAGAACAAGAATTAAAGGAGTTTTCCCTTTTTCAAATATAAAAGGGACAACTTCCTCTACTGTTTGGTAGGTGATTGCTGCCAAATATCCTATAACACCCTGATGGTTTTTATTGGTAATTCTGTTGAGCTTTTCTACTGGAACATACTGGCATGCTATATTCTTTTCTTTTAAGATTTTTCTTAATTCTCCGTATGTTTCTCCGGTAAGTCCTTGTTGAACCATTAATTTATCAATTTCTTTCCCCGATTTCAACATCTCAATTACTGGTCTTAGCCCAAATATCAATGTTTCATCGTTTTTATTACTATCGTTTCTTTTATGGTTGTGATTGAGATATCTATTCATTTTAAAATTATTAAGTTAAATTAATATTACATTTGTTCGGGAACTTCAATACCAAGCAAATGCATGGCTGATTTTATTACTTTTCCTGTTTTTTCTGATAAAACGAGTCTTAAACTACGAACATTCCCAAATTCTTCTTTTATTATTGGATGGTCATGATAGAACTGGTTGTATTCTTTTGCTAATTCATAAACATAATTGGCTATCAATGCTGGACTATAAGTTTCGCCTGCCTCCTTTATTATTTTAGGGTATTCGTATAATAATAATAGTATTTCCTTTTCTTTATCATTAATGGCAGTATCATTGGGAAATTCAACAAGGTGAATATTGTTTTCTTTGGCTTTTCTGAAAATAGATTGTATTCTGGCATAAGTATATTGAATAAAAGGACCTGTGTTGCCATTAAAATCAATAGACTCTTCGGGATTGAACATCATGTTCTTCTTGGGATCGACTTTTAAAATAAAATATTTCAAAGCTGCCAGACCAATTTGCTTAAATAATAATTCTGATTCTTCATTGTTTAATCCTTCTGCTTTACCCAATTCTTCTCCCTTTTTCTTGGCAACATCTATCATTTCTTTAATCAGGTCGTCGGCATCTACAACGGTTCCTTCTCTTGATTTCATTTTACCTTCAGGTAATTCAACCATGCCATATGATAAGTGAAAGATGTTATTTGCCCATTCCCTGCCAAGTTTCTTTAAAACCAATTTGAGAACATCGAAATGATAGTTTTGTTCATTCCCAACAACATAAATGAGTTTCTCAGCCTGATAATCATCATAACGAAGTTGCGCAGTGCCTATATCTTGTGTCATATAAACCGAAGTACCATCTGAACGAAGCAATAGTTTTTCATCTAATCCATCAGTGGTAAGGTCTGCCCAAACAGAACCATCTTCTTTTTTAGCATATACTTTATTCTTTAAACCTTCTTCAACTAATTTCTTTCCCAATAAATAGGTTTCTGATTCGTAGTAGGTTTTATCGAAATCAATTCCTAATTTTTTGTATGTTAAATCAAATCCAGCATAAACCCAGTTGTTCATTTTCTTCCATAAAGCTATAGTTTCTGCATCTCCAGCTTCCCATTTTAATAGTAATTCTTGAGCCTTTATTATTAATGGAGCTTTTTTTGCTGCTTCTTCTTCTGTTAGCCCCTTATTAATAAGACTTTTAATTTCTTCCTTATAAGCTTTATCAAAAGCAACATAATATTTACCAACCAGCTTGTCACCTTTAAGATTTTCAGTTGGCTCTTCTTCGTTTCCAAATAACTGCCATGCCAACATTGATTTACAAATGTGAATCCCCCTATCGTTAACAAGATTAACTTTTACTACTTTCTTTCCATTTGCTTTTAATATCTCAGCAATGGACCATCCCAATAAATTGTTGCGGATATGACCCAAATGTAAAGGTTTGTTGGTATTAGGAGAGGAATATTCAATAACTATAGGTGAAGTTGAATTGTTTGTTGCGTATCCATAATCTTCTTTTGTTGATATATCTTTCAGAAATTGCACCCATACGCGGTGTTTGATACTGATATTTAGAAATCCCTTAACAACATTATACGAATAAATTTCTTTTAATATGCTTTTTAAATAATGCCCGATGTCTTCTGCAGTTTGTTCTGGGGATTTTCTTGATATTTTTGTAAAAGGAAATACAACAAGCGTAAAATCTCCTTCAAAGTCTTTCCTTGTTCTTTGTATTGCAACTGTATCTTTTGAAATAACCTGTTTATATATTACCTCAATAGCTTTAACTGTATAATCAATAAGCAAATCTTCCATCATCATCTGTTTTGAAACTTTACAAGGCACAAAGTTATGATTTTTTTCGAAAAACAACCATATATAACTTACAATATTATAACCATATAGAGCAAGTTAAAAAATATCTTTCAAGTTCAATTTATCTAAAGTATATAAAAATTTTAATTATAAAGTAATTATCATTTGTATTTAAATTTTTAACACTGGGTATAGAAAATCAAACAAGTACATAATGTATTAACAATCTGTTAGAAAAATTTTTTTCATTAAACTTGGATGGAAAACTTAAACTTGTATCTTTGCCAAGATTTTTATTAATAAACCATTCAACAAAAGAAAGTAGAGGTAAGTAATGAGTAAAAAAAACGTTATTATTATTGGAGCAGCCGGAAGAGATTTCCATAATTTTAACACCTATTTTAGAGGCAACGCAAGTTATAATGTAGTTGCTTTCACTGCCGCACAAATTCCGGACATTGATGGCAGAAAATATCCAAAGGAACTTGCAGGTGAAGATTTATACCCAAGTGGTATTCCTATTCATGCTGAAGATGACTTAGCAAAATTAATTAAAGATTTAAAGGTTGACGATTGTGTTTTTTCATACAGTGATGTCCCTTATCAAAGAGTGATGAACGTCAGTGCATTGGTTAATGCTGCTGGTGCAAACTTTGTTCTGCTAGGACACAAGGATACTATGCTAAAAAGTACCAAACCGGTTATTGCAGTTGGCGCTACAAGAACAGGATGTGGTAAAAGCCAGACATCAAGAAGAATTATTGAAGTATTGATGGAACTGGGTTTAAAAGTTGTTGCTGTTCGTCACCCAATGCCATATGGTGATTTGAATGCACAAAAAGTACAACGCTTCGCTACAGTAGAAGATTTAAAAAAACACAAATGTACTATTGAAGAAATGGAAGAATACGAACCACATGTTGTTCGTGGAAACGTAATTTATGCAGGAGTTGATTATGAAGCTATTTTAAGAGCTGCTGAAAAAGACCCTGATGGTTGTGATGTTATTTTATGGGATGGTGGAAACAATGACTTCCCATTCTATAAACCAGATTTAATGTTTGGTGTTGCAGATCCTCACAGACCTGGTGCAGAAATTAGTTATTATCCTGGTGAAGTTGTTGCCCGTATTTCTGATGTTATTGTTATCAATAAAATTGACACAGCATCTATGGAAAACATTCAAAAAGTGAGAGATAATATCGCAAAAATCAATCCTACTGCTATTGTTATTGATGGAGCGTCTCCTTTAACAGTTGACAAACCTGAATTAATCAGAGGCAAAAGAGTATTGGTTGTGGAAGATGGTCCAACTTTAACTCACGGAGAAATGAAAATTGGTGCTGGTACTGTTGCTGCTCAAAAATTTGGTGCTGCTGAACTAGTTGATCCACGTCCTTTCGCAGTTGGTAAATTGGCAGAAACTTTCCGTATTTATCCAAATATTGGTACTTTACTTCCTGCAATGGGTTATGGTGAACAACAAGTTAGAGACTTAGAAAAAACTATCGAAAATACACCTTGTGATGTTGTTGTAATTGCTACTCCTATTGATTTAAACAGATTAGTTAAGATCAACAAACCAACAGTGAAAATCGGTTATGATTTACAGGAAATTGGTAAACCAGACATGACTGAAGTATTATGCGGATTTGTTAAAAAGCATAATTTAGTCAAAGAAGGATGTTCCTGCTGTAAGTAATTTTTAGAAAAGGCGATTTAATTATCGCCTTTTTTTTTGGCTTAAAAAAGTGACTAATGTACTTAAAGTGAACTAAAGTGTCTGAAGTTATAAAGTAAAATAAGTTCAAATATTATTAGAAATGGATAATAAAGAGTTTAGCAAGGTATTAGAAAACAGGACAAGGTGTTTTGCTATTCAAATAATTAAATTATCTTCTCTAATGCCTTATACACCAGAGTGCAAGGTGATAAGAAATCAAATTACAAAATCAGGGACAAGTATAGGTGCAAATTATAGGGAAGCAAACAGGGCAAGAAGTAAAGCTGATTTTATTAATAAAATAAGAATTTGTGAGGGTGAAGCAAATGAAACAATTTATTGGTTGGAAATCATTGCTGAAATGAAATGGTTAGAAATACCAAGATTAGAATTAACATAAGCTGAAGCCAAAGAAATTCTTGCAATATTTACGTCTATTGGTAAGAATTTAAAGCAATAAGCATGTTGAACTTTAACTTTAGGCATTTTAGCACACTTCAAACTTTAGTCACCTATAACTATAGTCACTTTAGCTCACTTTTAACTTTAGGCACTAAAAAGTAATTCAAAATTTTAATTATTATAAAAAAATATGTAGTTTTAAAAAAAATCTAAACAAAAAAGAAAGAAAAATGAAAAACAAAAGTTTAGTATCAATTAATGATTTTAGTAAGGACGAACAAATAGCTATTCTGGAACTTGCAGCGAGTTTTGAGAAAAACCCAACACAAAAGATCCTTCAGGATTATGTTGTAGCTACATTGTTCTTTGAACCATCAACCCGTACACGACTTAGCTTTGAGAGTGCTGTTTCTCGTTTGGGTGGTAAAATTATCGGATTTTCAGATACATCTTCTACAAGTGTTCAAAAGGGAGAATCTCTCAAGGACACAATTAAAACAGTTTGCTGTTATTCCGATCTTATTGTTATGCGACATCCTAAAGAAGGGAGTGCTCGTTTTGCAAGTGAAGTAGCTAATGTCCCAATTATTAATGCAGGTGATGGTGCCAATCAGCATCCTACGCAAACACTCCTTGACATGTACACCATTAAACAAACGCAAGGAAGATTAGATAATTTGAATATTGCTTTTGTGGGTGATCTTAAATATGGTAGAACAGTTCACTCTTTGGTGATGGCACTTTGTAATTTCAATTGTACTTTCCACCTTGTTTCTCCTTTCGAATTAAAATTGCCCAGTTCAGTGAAGATTCACATTAAAGAAAAGAATCTGGATTATCATCAATATACTACAATGGATGAAGTTTTTCCTAAAGTAGATATTTTATATATGACCAGAATCCAAAAAGAACGTTTTTCTGATCCTATGGAATACGAAAAAATAAAGAATTCCTATATTCTAAAAAACGATATGCTTGCAAATACCAAGGATAATTTGAAGATATTGCATCCACTTCCAAGGGTAAATGAAATCAACGAAGATGTTGATGAAAATTCAAAGGCATATTACTTTCAACAGGCACTTAATGGTGTGTACGTCAGACAAGCATTAATAACAAAAATTTTAGGAATTAAATAGATATGGAAACAAAAGAATTTAAAGTATCAGCAATTGAAAATGGTACAGTTATAGACCATATTCCTGCAAAAAGTGTTTTTCAGGTTATAAGAATACTTGGCCTCGACAATTTTGATAACCAGATTTTATTTGGTACCAATTTGGAAAGCAAAAAGTATGGCACCAAAGGTATTATCAAAGTGAGTAATAAGTATTTTAAAAAAGAGGAAATAAATAAAATCGCATTGGTTGCTCCTCGTGCTACGCTCATAGTTATTAAAGATTATAAAGTTATTGAGAAGAAATCTGTTGAAATTCCTGATGAAGTAGTTAAAATAGTAAAATGTTTCAATCCTAATTGTATTACCAACCACGAAAGGGTTGTTACAAAGTTTACAGTAATATCAAAGGATGAGCTAAAACTTCATTGTCATTATTGCGAGAAAAATACTGATAAGAAGAATATGACCTTTGTTTAAATAAGAGCCTAAAGTGATCTAAAGTGTCTAG
>DYDE01000039.1:26176-28696 GCA_020718065.1 Marinifilum sp.
GTGCCTAAAGTAAATTGAAATACTTAGAGTTCATAAAGTTAAAAATGCAAATTATTGAATTGTTATATTGTTACATTATTTTAAAATGCTGGTTTACTTGTCAAATCGTTAACTCGTTTACTAAATAAAATTAAAAATATTATCCAAAACCATGAAAAAAACAAACATTGCATTGTTTATTCTGCTGTTTGCAGGATTGACAGTTTTTGCCCAGACGCCTAAAAACAAAGGGTATTTTAAACCTTATAAACCCGGTTATTTTCAGAATTCTATTTTGAAAGGGATTGATGATTTCGATAAAAAAGAAGAAGTGGCTCCACCACCATCTGTTTCTTTTAAAATTGATCTGACAGGAATGATGCTACCCAATGATATTGATCTGTATAAAAGAGAATGGGCTATGCCACCTATTTCACAAGGGGCAACTTCAACTTGTTGGTGTTATTCTACTACTTCTTTTTTTGAATCAGAAATATACAGACTTACAAAACAACAGGTGAAGTTATCTGAAATGTACACAGTATATTGGGAGTATGTAGAGAAAGTTACCTATTATGTAAAACAAAGAGGCAACTGTGAGTTTGGTGAAGGTTCTGAAGGTAATGCCGTAACCAGAATATGGAGAAAGTATGGAGTAATACCTGAAAACTTATATAATGGGATGAAGGCTGGACAAACTTTTCAGACGCATGACAAAATGTTTGCAGAAATTGAAAGCTATCTTAAATCAGTGAAAGCAAGTAATGCATGGAATGAAGAACTAATAGTTGCTACTGTGAAATCAATTATGAATACCTACATGGGTGTTCCCCCAACAAAAGTAAATATTAGTGGAAAAGATTTAAGTCCACAGGAATATTTAAAGAATATACTAAAAGTTAATCTGGATGATTATTTGGATGTTACATCAGTAATGGAAGCACCCTATTATACCCAGTGCGAATACAAGGTGCCAGACAATTGGTGGCATTCTGCAGACTACTATAATTTGCCGCTTGATATTTATATGAGCATTATTAAGAAAGCCATTCGTGCAGGATACACCATTGCTATAGGTGGAGATGTTTCTGAATCAGGTTTCGAATCTTTTGTTCAGGTGGCAGTTATCCCTACTTATGATATTCCTTCCGAATATATAGATGAAAGTGCACGTCAGTTTCGTTTTAGCAACAAAACAACCACCGACGATCATGGACTGCATATAGTAGGTTATTACGAAAAAGATGGCAAAGATTGGTTTCTGGTAAAAGATTCGGGTTCGGGCTCAAGAAATTGTGGCAAGGACAGTAAGAATTTTGGTTATTATTTTTTCCACGAAGACTACGTGAAACTTAAAATGATGGATTTTATGATCCACAAAGATATGATGAAGGATGTTTTGAGTAAGTTTGAAAAGAAATAACTTTTATACCATAAATTGAGATTCCTCATTCCGCTACACTGCATTCGGAATGACAGATAGTTTATTCTATTGAGAGGAGAAGGGCAGTGATTTGTCGAAGACAAATCACTGCCCTTCTCCCCCTTATTTCTCAATCTTCATGTCATTCCGAGTGAAGCGAGGAATCTCGGACATTCATTCTTCCACGAAGACTATGTTAAACTTAAAATGATGGATTTTATGATCCACAAAGATATGATGAAGGATGTTTTGAGTAAGTTTGAAAAGAAATAAATTTTGACTTATTGTTAAATTGTTTTATTGTTATAGCGAAACCTGCTGGTTTTATGGAAAAGCAGCAGGTTTTTTTATTGGGGTAAAAAAAGTTCATAATTTTTTTTACAATTCCTCATGCTATGGTTTAAAAACAATATCTTTGAGAAATAATTAATAAATTAAAAAATTAAAACTATGGGATTCTTTTCATCAATTAAAAACAAATTAGGTATCGGAGGCGTAAAAGTTGTACTCGAAGTGCCAGGACAAGTAGAAAAAAGCAAAAATTCTTTTGACGGAAAAGTTATTTTAACTTCAAAAAGCGATCAACATGTTATTGATCTAACTGTTAAATTAATAGAGAAGTACACCACCGGAAGAGGTGAAGAAAAGAAAACAAAGGAATACGAATTAGGAATTGTTAAAACTCCTTGCAATTTTGATATTAAAACAGGAGAAACCAAAGAAATTCCTTTTACATTGAATTTTCAGATACTGAAATCAGGAAATGATGAATTAAAAGAAAAAGGTGGAGTAATGGGTGGCATTGGAAAATTAGGTTCTTTTGCCAACAATGAAAAATCAGAATATTCTGTTATTGCTACTGCTGATGTTAAAAGTGCTGCTTTAGATCCAAACGATATCAAAGACATCAAGTTGGTATAATCACAAATATTCTAAGAAAAAAATATCACTACAAAGTGAGTTGAACATAAAACGTTGGTATTTTCTGCCAGCGTTTTTTTTTGGAAATGCAAAAAGCTATTTTAAGTTTTATTTCAAACCTTAATGCATTAGTTTACAGGTGGGTTTGATTAATAAAAAATGAAATCAGGGTGATTTGACATCAAATCGGGTTGATT
>DYDE01000040.1 GCA_020718065.1 Marinifilum sp.
TCTAATGAAACCGGAAAAGTTGTTGTAACAATCACTGTAGATAAGTATGGCAATGTTATTAAAGCTAATGCTGGAGCTAAAGGAACTACAACTACCGCACAGGATTTATGGAAATTAGCGGAAGAAGCGGCGCTCAAAGCAAAATTTAATGCAAACCCAAATGCTGCTGAAGAACAAAAAGGAACTATAACTTATATCTTCATTCGACAAAACTGATGAACTATAATCAAACATTGGAATACCTTTACGCTGAAGTTCCAATGTTTCACAATATCGGAATCACTGCTTATAAAGCAAATCTTAACAATACAATTGCTCTTTGTAACTTGTTAGACCTACCATATAAAAGTTTCAAGACTATTCATGTTGCCGGAACTAATGGAAAAGGATCTGTTTCTCATTTCTTGGCTTCTGTTTTACAGGAAAATGGTTTGAAAGTCGGTCTCTATACTTCTCCCCACCTAAAAGATTTTAGAGAAAGAATTAAAATTAATGGAAAAATGATTCCTAAATCATTTGTTGCTAATTTTATTTCTAAATACCAAAGGGATTTTGACAATATCAAACCTTCATTTTTCGAAATGACTGTTGGTCTGGCTTTTCAATACTTTAAAGAAAAAGAAGTTGATATTGCTGTTATCGAAACAGGCCTTGGTGGTCGTCTCGATGCTACCAATATTATTGAACCTTTGATTTCTATTATTACAAACATAGGCTACGATCACACAGCTTTATTAGGAAATACCATTGAAAAAATAGCTTTTGAGAAAGCAGGTATTATCAAAAAAAATATACCGATTGTTATTGGAGAAAACAACCCTATGTCAAAGCCAGTATTTATTGAAAAAGCTAAAGAATGCCAAGCAGATATTTATTTTGCTGATAAAGAATACAAAATCAAGAACAATAAATCTTTATTAAATAATAAGCTATCAGTTGATGTATTCCAAAACAATAAGTTGGTTTATTCTGATTTGCAATCGGGTTTATCTGCACAATATCAGAAAAAAAATATTATTACTGTACTTAAATCTCTTGAAATACTGAGGTCTTTAAAGATTAAAATCACCAAAGATTCTATTTTTAGAGGAATTGATAAAGTTATTGACAATACAGGTTTAAATGGAAGGTGGCAAATCCTTTCTACAAATCCTTTAACCATCTGCGATACTGGTCATAATGAAGATGGCATTAAAGAAGTTCTTGTACAAATAAAACACACACCACATAATAAGTTGCATTTTGTTATAGGGATGGTAAATGATAAAGATATTGAATCAATAATAAAGTTACTTCCCCGCAATGCTATTTATTATTTCTGTAAGGCAAATATACCAAGAGGATTAGATCAGGATAAACTAAAATTTATTGCAAACAAAGCTGGTTTAAATGGAAGTACTTATTCTTCAGTTAAGGAAGCAATGATTGATGCTCAATCAAAAGCTGAAAAAGATGATTTGGTTTTTATTGGAGGAAGCACATTTGTTGTTGCTGAAATAATTTAATCAGACTCCAATTGGTTTATAATCAATAGTTAAACAATAAGAATTTAAAAAAATATTTTTTTTGTTGGAGATAAAAATAATTCACTTATATTTGCACCTCGTTTTGGGAGTTTAGCTCAGTTGGTTCAGAGCACCTGCCTTACAAGCAGGGGGTCACTGGTTCGAATCCAGTAACTCCCACAAAAAAAGGTCTTACATATTTGTATGACCTTTTTTCTTTATGTATGGTTATTCTAGAAATATTTGGTAAACTTTATATTTCTTTTTAGTGCTTTCTTGAAAATCATTCAACTATTTCTCCTATTAAAGTTGCAGCTGTACATTTAGTTATTCGTACATTCACATAATCACCAGGCTTGTTATTGATTTTTGGAAATATTACCATCTTATTTTGGCTATTTCTTCCTGACATGTGTTCAGTTGATTTTTTTGAAATGCTCTCAACCAATACTTTAAATGTTTTTCCAATATCACTATTGTTACTTTCTTTTGAAAGTTTTTGCTGAAGCACTATTATTTGCTGCAGCCTTTTTAATTTAATTTCTTCTGGTACATCATCTTTCAATTTTTTTGCTGCTGCAGTATTTGGTCTTTCTGAATAGTTAAACATAAAAACAAAATCAAACTTTGCCCATTCCATTAATGAAAGAGTATCAATATGGTTTTCTTCGCTTTCAGAACAAAATCCGGCAATTAGGTCAGTAGAAATAGCACAATCAGGTATTATTTTTTTTATAGCTTCAATCCTGCTCATATAATATTCTCTGGTGTATTTTCGATTCATTAATTCAAGAATATGATTACTACCAGACTGTACAGGTAAATGAATTGCTTTACAAATATTATCGTATTTGGCAATAGTGAATAATAGCTCATCAGGAATATCCTTCGGGTGAGATGTTGCAAAACGAACACGCAACAAAGGATCAATCAACGCTACTTTTTCAATTAAGTTTGTAAAATTCACCAACTCTTCCCCACTTTTCCATATATAAGAATTAACATTTTGCCCCAATAAAGTAATTTCCCTAAACCCTTTCTCAAACAATTCCTTTGCTTCATTAATTATTGTTTCTGCATTACGGCTTCTTTCCTTACCTCTGGTATATGGTACAACACAATAGGAGCAGAAATTTTCACAACCACGCATAATTGATATAAAAGCATTAACTCCATTGCTGTCATATTTCACAGGACTAATATCTGCATATGTTTCCTCCACAGAAAGCAAAACATTTATTGCTTTATTCCCAGATTTAACAGAAGAAAGTAATTGAGGAAGATTTCGATATGCATCAGGTCCGGCAATTATATCAACAATTTTTTCTTCTTCAATCAATTGTTCTTTTAAACGCTCTGCCATGCATCCCAACACCCCTATTATCAAATCTTTTTTGGTTTTTTTTAAGGATCTTAATTCCAATAAACGCTTTCTAACCCTTTGCTCTGCATTATCTCTTATCGAACAGGTATTTATAAAAATAACATCAGCTTCTTTTTTGTCAAATGTAATATCGAAATTGTTTTCTTTCATAATTGCCCCTACAATTTCACTATCAGAAAAGTTCATTTGACAACCATAAGTTTCTATGTATAATTTTTTAGGAATATTCACTTAGATATTATTATTAAACTTTAAATATTTTATTTACCTACAAAATTGCAAAGTTATACATTATTTTTGTGTATATAAATTATAAAGTTTTTTTAAAAAATTGGATTTTAATAAACTATTTGTTTTTCTTTGCACAAAAAATTCTAATTATTAAAACGAATTAAAATGATAAAAAACCTCGTAATTGTTGAGTCCCCCGCAAAAGCAAAAACAATTGAAGGATTTTTGGGTAAAGATTATGTTGTTAAATCAAGTTTTGGACATGTTAGGGATTTACCTAAATCTACTTTAGGTGTTGATGTTGAAAATGATTTTTTACCTCGTTATGAAATATCGGCAGATAAACAATCAATTGTTAACGAATTGAAAAAAGCTGCTAAAGATGCTGAATTTGTTTGGCTTGCAACTGACGAGGACCGCGAAGGAGAAGCTATAGCATGGCACCTTGCCGAAGCAATTAATGTAAGTAAAGCAAAACAAAAAAGAATTGTTTTTCATGAAATTACCAAAGATGCAATACTCAATGCAATAAAAACACCTCGTAGTATTGATATAAATCTTGTTGATGCTCAACAGGCACGTAGGGTTTTAGATAGATTGGTTGGTTTTGAAATCTCACCAATATTATGGAGAAAAGTAAAACCTTCTTTATCTGCTGGTCGGGTACAATCTGTTGCTGTAAGACTAATTGTTGAAAGAGAAAAAGAAATTGATGGTTTCAAAACAGCATCATCTTATAGAGTTGAAGCTATTTTTCACATTGTCAAGTCCGATAAAAAAAGTACGCTTAAAGCTGAATTATCCAAACGCTTTGAAAAAAAAGAAGAAGCATTATCTTTTTTACAAAAATGTGTAGGATCTGATTTTACAATTGAATCAATTGAAACAAAACCTGCAAAAAAATCTCCTGCTCCACCTTTTACTACTTCAACGCTTCAACAGGAAGCTAGTAGAAAACTTGGTTTTTCTGTTTCTAAAACAATGGTTGTTGCTCAACAGTTATACGAATCAGGAAAAATAACATATATGAGAACAGACTCAGTAAATTTATCTGAAACTGCTCTGAACATGGCAAAAGATGAAATAACCACATCTTATGGAAAAGAATATGTTAAAATAAGAAAATATACAACAAAAACTAAGGGAGCTCAGGAAGCTCACGAAGCCATCAGGCCTTCTTATATGAATAATCATACTATAGAGGGTGATGCATCGCAGAAAAGATTATATGAATTAATTTGGAAAAGAACGATCGCTTCTCAAATGAGCGATGCTGCCATAGAAAAGACAATAATTACGATTGATGTTTCTAAAGCTGATGAAAATTTTATTACAAAAGGTGAAGTAATTAAATTTGATGGTTTTCTAAAAGTATATTTAGAATCAACTGATGATGAAGAAACTGAAAATGAAGAGGGTGTATTGCCAAAAGTAACCAAAGGTGAAAAATTAAATTTATTACAAGCTGAAGCAACAGAACGATTTACTTTACATCCTCCACGCTACACAGAGGCAAGTTTAGTAAAAAAACTTGAAGAATTAGGAATAGGAAGACCTTCAACATATGCACCTATTATTTCTACTATTCAAAAAAGGGGATATGTTTTAAATGAAGATAGAGAAGGGAAACAACGTAATTATGTTCAGATTAAATTAATTGAAAAGAACATTTCAGAAGTTATAAAAACAGAAAACACAGGACAAGAAAAAGCCAAACTTTTTCCAACAGATATTGGTATATTGGTTAATAATTTTCTGGTTCAGCATTTTGAAAATATTCTTGATTATAACTTTACAGCTAATGTAGAAAAAGAGTTTGATGAAATAGCTCAGGGATTGAAAGAATGGAATAAAATGATTAAAAAGTTTTATACTCCATTTCATAAACAAGTAGAAGAAACCTTATTAAAATCTGAAAAAGTAAGTGGTGAGCGTTTGTTAGGAATCGATCCAGAAACTGGAAAAAATATATATGTTCGTCTTGCAAAATTTGGTCCTGTAGTTATGTTAGGAAAAAATGATGAGGAGGAAAAACCTAAATTTGTTGGTTTAAAAAAAGGGCAAAGTATAGAAACATTGACATTAGAAGAAGCTATAGAGTTAATAAAACAACCTTATACAAATAATGAAAGATTAGTTGGTGTGGATCCTGTTTCAGGAAAAAATGTGTATGTCCGAATTGGCAGGTATGGCCCTATGGCTCAGATCGGAGAAACTGATGATAAAGATAAACCAAAATATGCTTCTTTAAAAAAAGGACAAAATATTGACACTATCGAATTATCTGATGTTTTAACACTGTTTAGTCTTCCAAGAAACGTTGGTGTATTTGAAGATGCTGAAATGACAGTGGCTATTGGCAGATTTGGCCCTTATGTTAAACACAAAAGCACTTTTTATTCGCTTGCTAAATCTGATGACCCCTATACTATTGTTACAGAAAGAGCAATTGAAGTTATTCTCGAAAAAAGAAAGAAAGAAAGTGAAAAGCTTATAAAAGAATTTAAAGAAAACAAAGAAGTCAAGGTTCTTAATGGACGCTTTGGTGCATATTTGGCAATTGGGAAACTAAATTATAAATTACCAAAAGATGTCATCCCTGAAGCATTAACATTAAAAGAATGTCTAAAAATAGCTGAAGAAACACCAGCATCCAAACCAAAAGGGTTTCAAAGAAAAACAAAAAAGTAAATACAGATGGATATATCAGTTTATTTTGAACCAATTGATAAAGATATTTTCATTGATCCTGCAACATATAGAGCAAGGAAATTAGGAGATTTAATTCATACTTATACTAAAGATAAAGCATTTCCTATATTAGAAAATGTTGATATTGCATTAATAGGAATAAAAGAAGAAAGGAGAGCATATAATAACCAAGGTTGTTCTCTATCTGCAAATTATGTTAGAAAGCATTTATATAAATTATATCAGGGTAATTATATTGCAAAAATTGTTGATTTAGGAAATATAAAAAGCGGACACAGTATTGAAGATACCTACTATGCCGTTACTTCTGTTGTTTCAGAGCTTATACAAAATAACATATTACCTGTAATTATTGGAGGGAGTCAGGATTTAACATACCCACACTATTTAGCTTATGAAAACTTAGGCCAAATAATTAATATTGTCTCTGTTGATTCTCATTTTGATATAGGAAACGCAGAAGAAGACTTTAATTCAAGGTCATATTTAAGTAAAATAATTGTACATCAACCTAATTTTCTATTTAATTTCACTAATATAGGTTATCAAACATATTTTGTTGACCAGAATGCAATTGATTTGATGAATAAAATGTTTTTTGATACATATAGATTAGGTGTTGTAAGAGCAAATATGGAAGAAGTTGAGCCAATGGTAAGAAATGCAGACATGTTAAGCTTTGATATTTCCGCAATAAGACAATCAGATGCACCTGGTAATATTAATGCAACTCCCAATGGTTTCTATGGAGAAGAAGCTTGTCAGATAGTTAGATATGCAGGATTGAGTGATAAACTCACTTCAATTGGATTTTATGAATCAAATCCAGCATTCGACAGAGAAGAGCAAACGTCACATTTACTAGCCCAAATGATTTGGTATTTTATTGATGGATTTTATAATAGAAAAAAGGATTTTCCTGTTAAATCTGATAATGATTACATGAAATATAGAGTAAATATTCTTAATCAAAATCAGGAAATAGTTTTTTATAAAAGCAAAAAAAGTGATAGATGGTGGATGGAAGTTCCTTGTATTGATAATAAGAATATTAGATATGAAAGACATCATCTTGTTCCTTGTTCTTATTCTGATTATCAATCTGCATGTAAGAATGAAATTCCAGACAGATGGTGGCAAATGTATCAGAAACTTATATAAGTAAATAAATTACTATGTGATGCGTAAAATTACCTGTTTTTAAAAAAAGGGTATTTTTAAGGTGTTTTTAATATAATAGTTTTACTATTTTTACAAATTAAAATATAATAAAGTAATAATAGTTTTTTAAATAAATAGTTAGTAATTAAAAACATAGACTAAATATATAATATAAAAATAATTATTTAAGAGATTTTAAATTTGTTTTATTAATATTTTTTTTTTTACTTTATCCCCAAATTAATTAGGAGGATAACTAACTAAGCTTGATGAAAAAACTATTTTTGCTATTGGTTTTAATTATAATGTTTAACAGTGTTAATGCTCAACAGGAATACCAGGTAAGTCATAATATGTTTAATAAATTACCAGTAAATCCTGGATATGCAGGCATTAATAATGCAATTTGTGCTAATTTAATTGTTCATCAACAATGGAATGGATTTAAAGATGCTGAAGGCAATAAAGTAGCACCACAAACAAATATTGTTTCGGTTGATGGAAAAGTTAATTTATTAAAAGGTGGGCTAGGATTATCAATAATTCAAGATAAATTAGGATTTTATAAGAATACAAATTTGGAATTAGACTATTCATATCACATGTCACTTAGTGAAGGTCAATTAGGACTTGGACTTCAGCTAGGTTTTTATAACAATACACTTGATTTTTCTAAATTTTTGCCTGTTGATGTTGGAGATCCTCTTTTAAATGGTATTAGTTCTACAGAAAAAAACATGATGATGGAACTAGGATTAGGTGCTTTTTATAATCAAGATAATGCTTATATAGGATTATCTACTGCAAGATTAATTCAAAATAAAAAATCAATTGCAAATAATGAAACAGGAGAAACATTTATAAATTTTAAAAGGCATTATTTTTTAACTGGAGGTTATAAAATTGAGTTAACAAATTACCCTATGTTTGAAATATGTCCTTCTTTTTTTTCAAAATCAGATATAGCTTCTACTCAGTTAGATATAAATACCATGGTTAAATATAATGGAAAGTTTTGGGGTGGTGTTAGTTATAGAGGAACATTTTTTGGGAAAAATGCTATAAATGGGGTTGCTTTTTTTGCTGGAATCAAGATAAAAGATATACATATTGGATATGCATATGATTTATCAATTAAATCAATTAAAAAAGGAGGACATGAAATTGTTGCAGGATATTGTTTTAATTTAAATATTGAAAAATCACCAGAAGGTTATAAAAATGTAAGATTTTTATAACAATAAGGTTATTTAGAAAAAATATAAATAAAATTGTTACGAAACAAGAAAATAAAATTTACGTTAAATACTTAGAGTTTTTTTTGTTTAATTAAATTATTAAGGAAATATTGTTATTATATTAAATAAGGAGTTCGTATGAAAAACTTAGTATTAATAATTGCCATTGCAATTATCCTTGGAAGTTGCGGAAGTTCTGAGATAGGAGAATTAATTGGTGTTCAAAACCGACCACAAGATTGGGAACAGCCATTGCCATATGGTATGACATATATCCCAGCGGGATCATATAATATGGGACCAGCCGATCAAGATGTTCCTTATTCCATGGTATCAAAATCAAGAACCGTAACTGTTGGTGCATTTTATATGGATGAAACCGAAATTACAAATAACGAATATCGTCAATTTGTATATTGGGTAAGAGATTCATTAGCACATGTAATATTAGGTAAAAATGGCTCCGATCCGGATGCTCATTATATAAAAGCAGACAGAAGAGGAAATCAATTTGACCCTTTAACAAACCCAAGAACTTTTGTAAAGGATTTTTATTTTATCAATTGGAAAACTGTAATAGATTGGGATGGTAAAGAAGATCCTGCAAATAAAACCGCTTTGGAAGAAATGTTTTTACCTGAACATGAAAGATTTCATTTTATTAAGGAGTTAGATACTAGAAAATTGATTTATGATTTCTATTGGATTGATTTAAGGAAAGCTGCTGATAAAAATAACAGATACAATTATGCAAGGATTCAAGAACCCGGTTTAGGTGAAACTTATAGATTAGATACTTTGGGCTATCCCAAAAGCAATGGAATTATTGACCGCAGGTCATTTATAGTTCATGACCAAGTTCAAGTTTATCCTGATACATTATGTTGGGTGCATGACTTTACATATTCATATAATGAGCCATTAACTAAAATGTATTTTTGGCATCCTGCTTACGACAATTATCCTGTAGTAGGTGTAAATTGGAAACAAGCAAGAGCTTTTTGTGTTTGGAGAACTGATTTATTGAACGGTTATCTTGCACATAATGGTGAAGCATTTTATAATGATATCCGATTAGCTTCTGAAAGTGAATGGGAATGGGCAGCAAGAGGTGGTCTTGATTTAAATTCATACCCCAATGGTGGTCCTTATTTAAAAGATATTACGGGATGTTATATTGCTAATTTTAAAAACATGCGTGGTAATTATGTGGATGATGGCGCTCCACAAACATCTATTGTTGGACATTATTTGCCAAACGATTACGGTTTATATGATATGTCAGGTAATGTAGCAGAATGGACTAACAATGCTTTCGATGAATCAATGATTGATTTTGGACATGATATGAACATGGATTATACTTATAATGCAAAAGAATCTGATCAGGAAGTTTTAAAAAGGAAAACAATTAGAGGTGGTTCTTGGAAAGATATTGGTTATTATTTACAGGTAAGTACAAGAACATACGAATATCAAGATACCGCAAAATCTTACATTGGATTCCGTTGCGTACAATCATACTTGGGTAATTCTATGAACCCAAATTTAAAATCATCTAATTATTATCAATAATTTTTTTTATTTAATTTATCAATAATATTATTACTTTTATCAACTTTTAAATAAATAGTGTTAAAACAATAAAATTTAACTAATATGAAAATTTCGCAATTAGTTCAAGGAAAGAAGTTTAAAAACTTTATGACCAAACTTTATGGATGGGGTGCTTCTGTTGTTATTCTTGGAGCCTTATTTAAAATAGAACATTTTAGAGGAGCAAGTGAAATGTTAATGCTTGGTTTAGGAACTGAAGCTGTAATCTTCTTTTTCTCTGCATTTGAACCACCACATGTTGAGCCTGATTGGACTTTGGTTTATCCTGAATTAGCTGGTATGGCAGGTGAAGATTTTATGTTAGATAATCATTCTCATTCAAGAGGTGGTAAAGGTGATGCAGTTTCTCAAGAATTAGATAAAATGCTTGCAGAAGCTAAAATTGGACCAGAATTAATTGAGAGTTTAGGAAAAAGTTTTCATTCATTAAGTGAAAACACATCAAAATTATCTGATATTTCAAGTGCTACTGTGGCAACAAACGAATATGTGGATAATATTAAACAAGCTTCTAAATCAGTTGACCAATTGTCAGATACGTATAAAAAAACTTCTCAAGAACTTACAAAAGAATTAAGTGTATCTGAAAATTATTATAATAGTATTAAATCTGCTTCTGATTCAGCTCAGGTTATGTCTTCTGCTTTTAATAAAAATGCAGAAACTATTAATCAGACAGTAAATGCTACTGATGGTTTTGCAAATAGTATTAATGCTGCTACTTCTTCAGTAAATGAACTTAAATTGAGGTATCAAAAATCAACAGAGTCTTTAACTAAAGCTTCTGATGCAATTGATTTTTCTGAAGTTGATAATAAAACATTTATTGAACAACTGCAAAAAGTTTCTAAGAATCTTTCTGCTTTAAATGCAGTATATGAATTACAATTACAAGGTTCAAGTGAACAACTTGAAAAAACCAATATGATACCTGGAAGTATCGATCAGTTTATTTCAAGCCTTAATTCTACTTCAGAATTTAACAAAAAACTTAAGGATAATGTTGCAGCATTAAATATTGCATATGAACAACAATTAGCTGGAAGTGCAGGTCAGGTTGAAAAAACAAAGGCATTACAGGAAGGAATGGCTAATTTTATTGAAAATTTGAAAGTTTCATCTAATAATGCTCAAAATTTCCAGCAAGAACTAAATATATTGACTAAAAATATTACAGCATTGAATAACGTTTATGGAAATATGTTAAGCGCAATGAATGTAAATATCAATAAATAATTCAATAAATAAATTACAAAGAAATTATCCATTAATTAAATATTCAACTTTATGGCAGGAGCACTATCACCGCGACAGAAGATGATCAATATGATGTATTTGGTTTTAACGGCTCTTCTTGCGCTAAATGTTTCAAAAGACATACTAAATGCTTTTGTGGTTGTTAATAGTAGCTTGGTTGTTACAAATAAAAATTTTGATAGCAAAGTACAGAATTCCTATTCGATATTTGAAAATGCTTTAAAACAAAATCCTGGAAAAGTTAAAGAATACTATGATAAAGCTATGCAGGTGAAAAAAATCACTGATGAGCTTATAAAATATATTCAGGGGGTGAAGGTTGATGTAGTGATGAGAACTGATAAAATTACAAAAGATGAAGCTTTAAAAGTTGTTGATAGTATTGTTGCAATTAAGGCTAAAGATAATTTTGATGATCCAACCCGTGTATTTTGTGGCGTAGGAAGTGAAAAATGTACCGGAGCTATTGCATCAGAATTGAAAAAGCAAATTGAGGATTATAAGAAAAAACTTTATGATATATTAGGAAAAGATAAAGAAAAGGTTAAACTTGCTTTAATAACTGATGGCAAGTATTATAATGCTGATAGAAAACAACAAAACTGGGAACAATATAATTTTCAGAATTTAGTATTAGTAGCTGCATTGACTAACTTAAACAGAATGATAGGTGAAGTTAAAAATGCAGAATTTGATGTAGTAAATCAATTATTTTCTTCCGTTGATGCTTTGAATTTTAAATTTGACCAACTTAAAGCTAGAGTTGTACCTAAGAGTAAAATTGTTACTGTTGGAGAAAATTATGAAGCTGATATTTTTGTTGCAGCATGGGATAGTAAAAAAACTCCAGAGATTTATATTGGAGATTTTGATACTGTTACATGGCAACCTAAAGGTGTCCCATTGAAACTTGAAAATTTTGTAGCTGGTATTGGAAAATATATTACCAGTGGTGGAATAGGTGATCATGTGTTATCGGGTATTGTGAAAATAATGTCTCCAACAGGTGAGATTCAATATTATCCTTTTAAAGATGAATTTAAAGTTATTCCTTCTACCTCTACGGTATCACCTACAAAAATGAATGTTTTTTATGTAGGTCTTGTTAATCCAGTTTCTATTTCTGTTCCTGGTACTGCTTCTGATAGGATAGTTGCATCTATTTCTGCTGGAAGTATAGTAAGAAAAGGGAATGGAAATTTTGATGTTACAGTACCTGATGCTTTAATTGGAAAAACTGTAAATATTAATGTATCAGCAACAACTGCAAGTGGAACGGTTAAAGGAGCTGGAAGTTATACATTTAGGGTAATGGGTATTCCAAAACCTGAAAGTTATATCCCTGGTGCAAATACATTTGGGAAAACAAATAAATCTGTTTTAATACAGGCAGGTAGTTTAATGGCACGTTTAGTAGGATTTGTTTATGAAGGAGTTAATTTTACAGTTACTTCATATACAATTACCCAAGCAGGTTCTGCAAAAAATATAAATGTATCAGGAAATAAGTTTACACCTGATGTTAAAGCCCTTATTAATTCTACAAAAAGTGGAGGTTTATTGTTTTTTGACAATATAAAAGCAGTCGGGAATGGTAAATCATATACATTATCACCAGTTAGTGTTACTATACAATAAAAATATAGGAGAATAAGAATATGAAAAATATCTTTTTAATAAGTTTAATTGTAATAGCATTTAATGCTTCTTCTTTTGCAAATAAATTTCCCCCTGACACTATAAAGATAACGCAAGGAAATACAGTAGGAAAAGGAAATGATTCAACAGCTATCTTAGATGCACCGAATCCTCCATTAAATAATGTATGGAAAAAAATTAATAATCCAAATTCTAAAATAGTACCTTATACCTATCAGCGTGAAGAAGATATAATGTGGTCTAAAAGAATTTGGCGAGAAGTATTATTAACTGAAAAATTCAACCTTCCATTGTATTATCCTTTAGTTCCCGTTAGAGATAGAAAATCTTTTGCACAAGTTATAATTGATGCAATTACAAAAGGTTATGTTCTTGGTCAAGGAGAAAATAAAAGTGATACACTTTATCTTACAGCTTACACAACTGAAGATTATCTTCAAATTTTTAATAGAAAAATGTTTATGGCGCAATTTACAGGTATTGACTCAACACCGGTTGATATAGATGGAGATGGAGTTGATGACACTACTTTTGTGACCCCAAGAGATTTTAAAACAGAAGATATTAAAAAAATTCGTTTAGTAGAGCAATGGTTTTTCGATAAAGAAAGATCTGTTATGGATGTAAGGACATTAGGTTTTTGTTTGATTAAGGATGAATATAAGTATGGTGCTGGTGGTGTTCAAATTTATATGGGACCAAAAGAAGTATGTTGGATTTATTTTGCTGAAGCAAGACCATTGTTGTCTCAGGCTGAATGTTACAATGCTAAAAACGATGGTGCACGTATGTCTTTTGATGATATCTTCTGGAAAAGGTTATTTAATGGTTATATAGTTAAGTACGAAAACGCTTATGACAGACCTATTAGTTCAATGGGACAAGACCAAGGTTACCTGAAGGGCTTGGATGCTTTGCTTGAAGGGGAGAAAATTAAAAATGAAATGATTGAATTTGAGCATAATCTTTGGGAGTACTAAATTTATTTAGTTTAAGATATGTAAAAAAGCAAGTTAATAAAACTTGCTTTTTTTGTTTTCTAAAAACATCTAATTTAAAAAGAAGCATTCTTTTTCCGTTGTGTATTTGTATATTTGAAAAAAATATTAAGGATATATAGCTGATAAAATGCTTAACACTTCTTTTTTAGATACTCAAATTGAATTTCTTAAAGGTGTTGGTCCTCAAAGAGGAGACTTACTAAAAAAAGAACTTAATATTTTTACTTTTGGGCAACTACTTGGCTTTTTCCCTTTTAGATATGTTGATAAAAGTAAGTTTTATAAGATAAATGAAATAAATCCAGAATTGCCTTACATTCAGTTAAGAGGAAAGATTTCGGGTGTGCAGATTATAGGTCAAAAAAGGGCTATGCGTATGACCGCTGATTTCTTTGATGAAACAGGAAGAATTGAGTTGGTGTGGTTTAATGGAATTAAATGGATAAAGGATACTTTTAAGACAGGTGTGGAATATGTTGTGTTTGGAAAACCAACGCTTTTCAATGGTAAATATAATATTGTTCATCCAGAGGTTGATGTTTTTTATGAACAAACAGTGAGCGTGGAAACGGTTTTTCAACCGGTATATAATTCAACTGAAAAGTTAAAAACAAGAAGTCTTGATAGTAGGGGAATAGCGAAGCTAACTAAAGTTTTGCTTGGTAACTGCAAGGGGAATATTCCTGAAATATTATCGGATGAATTGATTGAGAAATTTAAATTTTTGCCAAGAGAAGAAGCTTTTTTTCAGATTCATTTTCCGGTAGATATGAATTCATTGAGTAAGGCTCAGTTTCGGTTTAAATTTGAGGAATTGTTCTTTATTCAATTGAGATTATTGAAATATAAACTTATTCGTGCAGAAAAGTCAATTGGACAGGTGTTTTCAATAGTGGGAGAAACGTTTAATACGTTTTATAAAGATTGTTTGCCATTTGAATTAACAAATGCCCAGAAAAAAGTTATAAAAGAAATTAGAAAAGATACAGGTTCGGGAAAGCAAATGAACCGACTTTTGCAAGGTGATGTGGGTAGTGGTAAAACAATAGTTGCATTGATGAATATGTTGATCGCTTTGGATAATGGGTTTCAGACCTGTTTGATGTCGCCAACTGAAATACTGGCGAATCAACATTTTGTTACTTTAAAAAAATTATTAAATAATCTGAATGTTACTATTGAGTTACTTACCGGTTCTACCAAGGTTGCTAAGAGAAGATTGATACATCAGCAATTGATGGATGGTGAATTAAAAATACTGGTGGGAACACATGCACTGATAGAAGATACGGTTCAGTTTAAAAATCTGGGATTGGTTGTTATAGATGAACAACATCGTTTTGGTGTTGCCCAAAGAGCTAAATTGTGGAATAAAAACACGATACCACCTCATATCCTGGTTATGACCGCTACCCCAATCCCAAGAACATTGGCAATGACCATTTATGGAGATCTGGATTTTTCGGTTATCAATGAATTGCCCCCGGGTAGGAAGGCAATTAAAACAATACATAAATACGATTCTGCCCGCACTAATGTGTTTCATTTTATGAAGAAGGAAATAGAACAAGGCAGGCAAATATATGTGGTTTATCCTTTGATCAATGAGTCGGAGAAGCTTGATCTGAAGTTTTTGATGGATGGGTATGAAAGTATTGTTAGGGAGTTTCCATTGCCTGAATATGCCATTAGTATTGTTCACGGGCAGATGAAGTCTAAAGACAAAGATTATGAAATGCAAAGGTTTGTGAAAGGGGAAACACAAATTATGGTTTCGACAACGGTAATAGAAGTTGGGGTGGATGTGCCGAATGCTTCGGTAATGATCATTGAAAATGCGGATAGATTTGGTTTGTCGCAATTGCATCAACTTAGGGGAAGGGTTGGGAGAGGTGCTGAACAGTCTTATTGCATTTTGATGACGGATTTTAAACTTAGCAGTGATGCAAAAACCAGAATAGAAACGATGGTTAGTACTTCTGATGGTTTTGAGATTGCAGAGGTTGATCTGAAAATGCGGGGACCGGGTGATATTTTGGGAACGCAACAAAGTGGTATTGTTGATTTGCGTATTGCTAATCTTGCAAAAGATGAACAAATTATTCAACTGGCAAGAAATACTGCAAATGATATTTTGAAAGAAGATCCGGAACTTAAAATGGATAAGAATAGAAAGTTGGCTATTCAGATGAAAAAACTAGAAAAACATAGTGAGTTGTGGGGGAGGATAAGTTAGGGTGGTGTTCTGATGTTATGGGGATAGGTTTTTTAATACATGTATTGATTTGTAGAGTGAAAGTTATTGATCGTAAAAATGAAGGTTGAAATAAATGTTGTGTGTGGAATTGATAAAAATGGGAAGTTTGTAAAAAATAAGTATAAGATGCTAAATAATAAGTTGTTGGGAATGAAAAAACATTAAAAAGGGGTGCTCGGGAATAGCGGGAGAGTAAAAAGGAAGTGCGGGAGAGAAAAAAGGAAATACGGGAGAGTAAAAAGGTGATGCGGGAGATCAAAAAGGAAAAGCGGGAGAGAAAAAAGGTGATGCGGGGGAGGAAAAAGGAAAGACGGGAGAGTAAAAAGGGAAAAGGAGAAAGGAAAAAGGAAATGAGGGAGAGTAAAAAGGGGATAGATGTTCGTGTTTGGGAAATGCAGGGTTGAAAAAAGGTAATGAGAATGAACAATTAGCAATGTGCAATTAGCAATTAACAATGGATTGATATGAGAACAAGGAATAAGGATAGCTCGGTTATGCTCACTACAAATTTTTGATTTAGGGAGGCAGTTTGTTAAGATATGTATGACTTATTATTCTTATTTTCTTCATTTATATAAATTTATACGTTAAAATCCCCATTAGCTTCTAAATAACTAAAAATCAACCCCCTCCTTTCGTATAATTCCTTTCAATCACAAAATAACTCCTTGCAATCACAAAATAATTCATTGCACACGTAAAATAATTCCTTACAATCACAAAATAATACCTTTCATCAACAATATTAAGAGTAAAATCACAAAATAATACCATTCGCACACAAAATAATCCCTTCCACTTCAAAAATATTTCCCCCATCCATAAAATAATTCCTTTCACACATGATATAATTCCTTGCAATCATAAAAAGACACCTTCAACACTAAAATAACTCCCTTCACTTACCGAATAAATGAACGTTACACATGCATAACTCTCCGCATAATGTCAATATTTTCTTGCAACCGCAAAATAACTCCCTGCAATCACAAAATAACTCCTTGCAATTGCAAAATAACTCCCTGCAATCACAAAATAATTCCCTGCAATTGTAAAATAACTCCTTATAATTGTAAAATAATTCCCAGCAATTACAAAATAATTTCTTGCAACCAGCTGGCGCTTGTTTGTAGCGAGTTTTGTGATCTCTATCCTAGAGAATGTTCATTTAACTGTGTGAGAATGTTTATTTAACAAAATTCTTTCATCAAAGGATAAAGGACTTTTGCAATAGTCTTACTTTGATAGGTTATTGTTGCTAATTTGTTTTTTATTGATTTAAGAACAGGGATTAACGATTTTCGATTTGAAAGTAAGACCTGCCAGGTGGGGGATGCCTGGTGGGTTTTTTTTATTTGGGATTTTTGATCAACTAATTTAGGTATTGACAAATCCTAAATTTTGGTTTGGAGGAAAATGTTCAGATTTTTGATTTGGTATTTGTATTTTCATGAAATTTAATGTAGGTTTGTTAAATAAATTTTAATAAATCTAGTGATGTATGTTTTAAAGTTTTGCAATTCTTTAGTAATTTGTCTTTCGATTTTATTTCTAATCAATACTGGTGTTGTTGGACAAAAGTTGAATAATTCTTCGGAATTAATTAAATTGTATAAGGAATACAGGATTGTGCAACAGAAGAAAACTGTTTGGGTTGACACTATAGACAACTGGACAGGGAAATTTCATAAAATAATGTCAGAAGTATCGGATACTTTGGGGAAACCAATTTATACTAAAAAGGATATTATATGTTTGCTGGGGAAGCCTGATATGGCAATAAACAGAAGAACCCGAAAAAATACTGCTGAGGTTTATGCTTTGTTTAATAAGCAAACGGTTAACGAAATTTCGAGAAAAGAGGAATATCTGATCTATAAATGGCGGGGTTATCGTGATTTTATATACTTCTATGTGAAAAGTAATGTTGTGCAAAAATCGGAGTGGTACTATTCGTGGGAATGATATTAAATTTTGCTTTTATACGAACTATGAATGTTTGTATTATACCAAGTGCCACAAATTTTCACAACATAATTGATACTTTCGGAATGGCTTCATATTAAATCTTTAAAGAACATAATGAATAATAATAAAAACTAATGAAAAATAAAAACAATCATTTCTTTTTAAAAACTATACTAACAGTAGTTATAATTGCTACTTCATTTTATTGTTTTTCGCAAAGTCTGGTATATTCTTATAAAAACAAGAGCTTAAGTTTTAAAGAAATTAAATTAAGCAATGGGTTAACGGTAATATTAAACGAGGATCATAGCGAACCGAAAGTTTTTGGTGTGGTGATAACTAAAGCCGGCGGGAAAAACGACCCCAAGGATGCTACAGGTATGGCACATTATCAGGAGCATATGCTTTTTAAGGGAACACAGGATCTGGGAACAACTAATTGGGAAAAAGAAAAACCACATATTGATAAAATATTTGAATTGTATGATTTGTTGGGTAAAACAAAAAATATTGAAGAAAGAGCAAAGATTCAACAACAAATCAATGATGAGTCTTTAAAAGCAAATGAATATGTAATTCCCAACGAGCTTAGCAATATTATAAAAGGAATTGGAGGTACTATGCTTAATGCCGGAACCGGGCAGGATGTTACTATGTTTTATAATGAGTTTCCACCCAATCAGATCGAGAAATGGCTGGAAATTTATAGTCATCGGTTTATTAATCCTGTTTTTAGATCGTTTCAAGCAGAGTTGGAAGTTGTTTATGAGGAGAAAAATATGTATTCTGATAATTTTGTAATGGGGATACTTGATAAATTTTTGTTTCAATTTTATAAGAAACATCCTTATGGTCAACAAACAATTGTAGGGACTATTGATGATTTAAAGAATCCTTCGCTAACAAAAATGTATAATTTTTTTAAGACCTATTATGTTGCAAACAATATGGCATTGGTTTTATGTGGTGATTTTGATACCAAAGAAGTGATTCCATTAATTGAAAAGAAGTTTGGCAGGCTTCGGACTGGTGAAATACCAAAACCTATTGAATACAAAGAAGAACAGTTTAAAGGAAGAGAATTTATAGAAGCAAAGCTTAGTCCAATAAAAATGGGATTGCTTGGTTACAGAACACCTCCCAATGGAGATCCTGATGAAATAGCCTTGAAAGTTTGTAATACAATATTATTTAATCAAAATGAAACAGGATTGCTGAATAAGTTATATATTGATAATAAATTATTAGGTACCGCTGTTTTTAGTATGCCTTATAATGATTATGGAGCTACTATTTTTTTGTTGGTACCCAAAGTAGTAGGACAATCTTTAATAGAAGCTGAAAGCATGGTTTTAGCGGAAGTAGAAAAGGTTAAAAAAGGAGATTTTGAGGATTGGATGCTGGAGGCTGCAAAGAATCAACTGTATAAAGAATATTTGCTGGAATTAGAAAGTTTTCAAAAAAGGGCAGTATTGATAGCCCAAACTTTTGGAGAGAATAGAAATATTGATGAAATTATTTTGTATCCAGAAAAAATAAAAGCTATCACCAAAGAGGATGTGGTGAAGTTTGCCCAGAAATACTATGGAAGTAATTTTCTGGCATTGTATTCAAAAATGGGATTTCCCAAAAAAGAAAAAATTGAGAAACCAGGTTATAAACCAATAATACAAAAGAATACTGAAAAATCTGTTTTTGCAAAATTATTGGATTCAATAAAAGTGAAGGAGCCTATTTTAAAATATATAGATTTTTATAAAGATATAAAAGTGTCTTTAGTTAATAATAATAATGTTAAGTTTTTTTATACAGCAAATCCATTGAATGACATATTCACATTAAAAATAAAATTCGGAATTGGTGAGTATAAGATGCCTATGTTAAAATATGTTTCTCAAATAATGAATTATTCTGGCACTAAGAAGCACAATATAACAGAATTTAAAAAGGAATTCGATAAGCTAGGTTGTAGTTATAATATTAGTAGCGATGATAGCTATTTGATAATAAATATGGAGGGAATAGAAAGTAATTTAAACAAATCTTTAGCTTTGATAAGTGAATTAATCGCAGAACCAGTATTAGATAAAAGCAAGCTTAATGTAATTATAGATGGTGAGAAAGCAAATAGAAAAGTTGAAAGATCGGAACCTGATAATGTAGCAGAGGCATTGTTGGAATATGTTAAGTATAAGAAAAAATCTTCATTTCTGACAAGGTTAAGTTTGGGAGAATTGAAAAGATTAAATACAGATACTTTGGTTTCATATTTTATAAAAGCAATGCAATATAAATCGGAAATTCATTATTCGGGGATGATGAATTATGAAAGTGTAGAAATAGCGATTAATGATATTCTAAAATTATCGCAAAATCCTTTAAAAAGTGAATCTCCTTTGGTTAAGCCAGTTGAAAAGTATAAAGAAAATATTATATATCTTGTTGACAAGAAGAAATCAATACAAAGTAAAATATATTTTTTTGCCAATGGGAATGAGTTCGGTAAAAGTAACGAACCTTATATAGATGCATTTAATTTATATTTTGGAGGTGATTTTTCGGGATTGGTTTTACAAGAAATACGTGAATACCGTTCGATGGCATATACAGCTGGTGCAAAATATTCTGTTCCTTCAATTTCAGGCAACCCATCAGATTTTATAGGATATGTAGGCACACAAGCTGATAAAACAATAGATGCCATTGATGTGTTTTACAATCTGATTAAAAATATGCCAGAGAAACCAGAAAGGTTGCAAATGATTAAGCAATATCTTATTTTAACAGCTATAACAAACAGACCAAGTTTTAGAGATTTAAGCGAAAGTATAGAGAAATGGCAATGGAGAGGATATGAAGAAGATCCGGGAAAGCTTAAATACATTGCCTATAACAATCTTACTTTTGAAGAAATAGTAAAATTTTACAAAACCAACGTAAAAGGTAAACCATTGGTTATTGCAATTGTCGGCAATAAAAAGCAGATTGATAGAAAGAAACTTGCAAAGTATGGGAAAATAATTGAATTGCCTGAAAAAGAGCTGTTCAGGGATTAATTATATTTGTTATACACAAGATTTTTTTTATATTTTTGCATTTAAATAAATGTAATTGTTAGTGTTTTAATATTACAGGTATATAAAAATTATTATTAACTAATAAAAAAGATTAATTATGTTAAAAGATCACCCAAAAGGATTGTTGGTAGCTTTTTTTACAAACATGGGAGAACGCTTTGGCTTCTATACCATGATGGCTATCCTTGTTATGTTTTTGCAGGCTCGTTACGGATTGGATGCCGAAGCTGCTGGCAGTTACTATTCGTGGTTTTATTTTGCAATTTATGCATTGGCATTGGTTGGCGGTTTGATTGCTGACTGGACTAAAAAATACAAAACCGTTATTTTGATTGGACAGATTATTATGTTTGCTGGATATTGCATTATTGCTGTTCCAGGATCAGATTTATGGGTTTCTATTAGTGCATTGTTTGTGATAGCATTAGGTAATGGTTTATTTAAAGGCAATTTGCAGGCTGTTGTTGGACAATTGTACGATAATGATAAATACAGGAAATTCCGCGACAGTGCATTTATGATATTCTACATGGGTATCAATATTGGTGCTTTTTTTGCACCTTTTGTTGCAAAAGCAATAAAAGTATATTGGTTAAAAGCAAATGGTTATTTAGAAGACGGAAATTTACCTTCATTGTGTCATCAGTTTATTAATGGTACTTTGAAAGATACAACTCAATTACAAACATTGGCAGATAAAGCGATAATTGCTGATGGAGGTAAATCTGCCAGCGATCTTTCTGTTTTTGCTACTGATTATATTAAGGTATTTTCGACTGGATATAATTATGCTTTTGGAATTGCTGCAGGTGCAATGATTATATCACTGGTAGTTTATCTTATTTTCAATAAATTAATTCCATCAGTACAGAAACAAGTAAATACTGAAGTTAAACCAGAAACAAAATCTGCAGTAAGTTTAAGTAGTAATTTGAAAGCGGTGATCATTTCTTCTGTATTAATGATAGCAATTGCTTTCGGTTTTTATTTAGCAGATGGTTATACAGACATTAAAGAAATAGATTATAAACTGGGTCTTGCCGTTGGTTTGTTTGTTGGATTTGTTACTCTGATATTCCAATTGTCCACTAAAGAAGAAAGGCCTCGCGTTACGGCATTGTGTTTGGTTTTTATAGTAGTAATATTCTTCTGGATGTCGTTCCATCAGAACGGACTTACATTAACCATGTTTGCCCGTGATTATACTACACAATTTGTTGGTCCGTTTACAAATCTGTTTTTCAATCTTTGGTCTATTTTGTCAGTTATAGCTGCAATAGCTGGTTGTGCATTATTGTTCTTTAACAAAAAAATGACAACCAGAATTATTGGTGCAGTTTCATTTTTAGGTTTTGGTTTCTTGTGTTATTGGTTTGCAAGTAACAATCCTCCATTAAATTCTATTTCACCAGAAGTGTTTCAATCGTTCAATCCTTTATTTATTGTAGCATTGACTCCTTTGGTAATGGGTATTTTTTCATGGTTGAACAAAAAGGGGAAAGAGCCTTCATCACCTAAAAAAATCGGCATAGGAATGTTTATTGCAGCAGCAGGATTTATAATAGTATTGATATCTTCACTAAGTTTGATTGCTCCAAAAGATTTGGCAGGAGCAGCTGTGGTAGAGAGCATGCGTGTTTCTCCATACTGGTTGATGAGTTCTTATTTGATTTTAACTATAGCAGAACTTTTCCTTAGTCCTATTGGTTTGTCGTTTGTTTCTAAAGTTGCTCCTGCACGTTTTCAGGGTTTAATGCAAGGTGGTTGGTTGTTAGCTACAGCTATTGGTAACAAATTTTTATTTGTGGGAAGTTTGATGTGGGGTAAAATAGAGCTTTATATGTTATGGGGAATATTTATTATTTGTTGCATTTTAGCAGCGATATTCATCTTCTCTATAATGAAACGCCTCGAAAGTGCTACAAAATAGATAAAAAATATATAATAGTATTCAATATTAAACCTGTTAGATGTTTTCTAACAGGTTTTTTATTTGTATATAAAGCTCAGGTACTTTATCAATTCTAAATTCTGTACTTTTGTGTTTTGTTGAATGCAAAAATAAGAAATGGCAAATAAGTACAACATAAACAATTGGCTTCCGATAACCAGAGATGAAATGAAAAGCAGGGATTGGGATGAAGTGGATGTTGTTCTTATTTCCGGAGATGCCTATGTAGATCATCCATCTTTTGGTCAGGCAGTAATTGGGAGGATAATTGAACAGGAAGGTTATAGGGTTGCCATTGTACCTCAACCAAACTGGAAAGATGATTTGCGTGATTTTAAGAAATTTGGTAAGCCCCGTTTGTTTTTTGGTGTAACGGCAGGTAGTATGGATTCGATGGTAAATCATTATACAGCCAACAAACGCCTGCGTTCGGATGATGCATATACACCAGGGGGAAAGGCCGGCTTTAGACCCGATTATGCTACAATTGTATATACTAAAATATTAAAATCATTATATCCGGATACGCCGGTTGTAATAGGTGGTATTGAGGCATCTTTAAGAAGATACGTACATTATGATTATTGGTCGGATAAGTTGATGAAACCCATATTAATAGAAAGTGGTGCAGACCTGCTTTTGTATGGTATGGGTGAAATAGCACTAAAACAATTATTGAAATCTCTGGATAAAAACATACCTTTTCATACGATAAAGAATATCCCGCAAACAGCATATATCTTAAATGATAATAATGGCATCTTATTGAATGAGAAGTGGAAAAAACTTGAATTAGATTCATTTGAAAAGTGTTTAAAAGACAAAAAGTCTTATGCGCTTAACTTTCGTAAAATAGAAGAGGAATCGAATTGTATTTCAAAAGCACAGATTATTCAGAAAGTAGGGGGGAAGTTGTTGGTTGTTAATCCACCTTACCCAACGATGACAGAAAAGGAGATAGATGCTTCTTTTGATTTGCCATATACCAGAATGCCTCATCCTAAATATTTAAAGAAGGAACCCATTCCTGCTTACGAAATGATAAAATTTTCCATAAACCTTCATCGTGGATGTTTTGGTGGTTGTAGTTTTTGTACTATTTCGGCGCATCAGGGTAAATTTGTAACAAGTCGTTCTGAGAAATCTATTATGAAAGAACTGGATGAGGTTACACTGCTTCCAGATTTTAAAGGACAAATCAGCGACCTTGGAGGACCTTCTGCCAATATGTATCGGATGGCTGGAATTGATTTAAAAATTTGTGAAACCTGCAGGAAACCATCTTGTATATATCCTGTTGTTTGTAAAAATTTAAACACCAATCATTTTCCTCTTCTCGAAATTTATAGAAAGACAACTATGCATCCTATGGTAAAAAAAGCAACCATCGGTAGCGGTGTTCGTTATGATTTGTTTCTGGATAGCGATAAAGAAAAGGACAAAAAAAATGCTCATACTCTATATGCGGAACAATTGATCCGCAATCATGTTTCAGGTCGATTGAAGGTTGCCCCAGAACATTCTTCGGAAGAGGTTCTTAAACTGATGCGTAAACCATCTTTTAAGAAGTTCCTGATGTTTAAAAAAAGCTTCGATGAAATATGTAGAAAGTATTCGCTCAATCAGCAATTGATACCTTATTTTATTTCTTCGCATCCCGGATGTAATATGGCAGATATGGCTGAATTGGCTATTGAAACAAAAGATATGGGTTTTAGGTTGGAACAGGTTCAGGGGTTTACTCCAACTCCAATGACTTTATCTACTGTAATATTCTATACCGGCATTCATCCTTATACAATGAAATCTATTGCTTCTGTGAAAACGGTAAAACAAAAGCAGGAACAAAATGCTTTTTTCTTTTGGTATAAAAAAGAAATGCAAAGCGAAATAAGACATTTGCTGAAAAGTATCAATAGGGAGGATTTAATGGAAAAGTTGTTGAATTTTAAAACGGAAAAGCACTCTTTTAATGAAAAACGGTCTAAGAAGCGTTCAATTGAAAAGAAAAGATAGAATTTAAACAAATTCATTTATTCAAGAACTTTGGTGACCTTTAAAAAAGATGAGAAATTCATCTAAAATAGAATTATCAAACCATTTATAATGTGGCTCACTATGGTGTTTTGTTTTGTGATTTAGCTTTTTTTCTGCCATAATATCGCCTCTATGCGCAATGTCATTAAGTTAAGCATAGGTTTGTAAACAATTATAGCCAATATTATTCATAGCTTATTGGGGATTAAGATACATTTTACAATAGGTCACCGCTATGTAGCTTTAATTAATTTTATTGCTTTTTCTACAAATAGTTCGCTGCTACGCAGCTTATTTAATTGTTTTTAATTTTTACTCTTTTGTTTGCTGACTTCGTTGTTTTATCATTATTTAAAATTTACCTGCTAAATGTATTGCTACACTTTATATACGACGAAGTCATCTCTCACGCTTGTTTTACAGAAGACTTCGCTAAGCAGGGTTTGTATGCTGTCTTTGATTTCCATAATTATCTTGTTTGGTTATGATGAGCAGTCTTGCCGAACAGTGGCTTGGATAATTTATTAACTTATTACTTTTTTCTTGTTTGCGACCAATACACCAACAAGTGGATGTAATTTGTGAACGTCAACGATAAAAGGTAAATTTGTAAAACATGCTATCATTTCTTCAACAGTGGATGGGTTGTCACTTTCTGGACCATAACCAATTGTATTAAATTCATCTTTAAAGTTATCTGGATTTTCAAAGAATATCAAATCTCCAATAACAATAGTTTGCAAACTTTGTCCTCCTATATTTAACATGTTTTCAATTGCCTTCTTTTTTTTCTGTAAATTCAGGTGATGAAGTGCATAATTTGTAATTATTTTTGTAATATGTGTTTCTTTTAGGTTGATTTTTTCCTCTGGTTTATCAAATGTGCCTATATAAAATTGAACATTTGTTTTGTTTTCTTTGCGAGCATTTTCTATAGCTTGTTCTACCATACCGTTGCTTATATCTATTCCAATGCCAAGTTTTATATACTCAGACAATTCTATAATTTGTTTGCCCGTGCCACATCCCATATCTAAAATAATATCGTTTATATCTGGATCGACCAATTTACTTACCAGCTGTGCAGATCTAAACCTCCAAATATATCTATCAGTGACATACTCTTTGCTGGCCATATCAAATCTTTCTTTTATACTTTTATCCATTTTGCATTTTGTTAAGTGATCCTTTACTATTCTAAATCCCACATTCCTGTGCTTTTAGCAATGTCTATTAGTGCTTGTCCTTGGGGTGTCATTAGGTTGTTTTCTATCATTTTTAATGCTCTTTCTTTGTTCTTTTTTCCCCATTTGCTTTTTGGATTGCGGGGTGTAAATTTCAAATAACAACTTTCGGTGTCACGCTTGACAGCTTTACTATCCACCCAACCGTAACAAAGTGCATTTTCAATGGCATCGTGCCAATGAACGCTCGGTGTCTTGCTGCTTTTATGATATACAATTAACCAAACAGATTTTTCTATCTGGCAATTGTCATTCAACCATTTCCTCCAATCTTTGGTTGATGAAGTATAAAGTGTTTGTATGCCTTCTTTTGTTTCCATAATTATTTTGTTCGGTTATGAGGCACATCTTATGCCGAACGAAGGAGAATTAAAGCCGCATAGCGGCGACCTATTTGTAGCAAATATAATTCACACCACATTAGCCGCATAGCGGTGACTTCTTTAATACCAATCATTCATCCAATAAATATTTATTTGCCATAATTAAATGTGTTTATGTGTGTTTATTATATGTTGTTTTAATTGTTTATATATTTAATAGGTCGCCGCTATGCGGTTAATGCTTTTGCTTTCTGATTTATTTCTACAAATAGTTCGCTGCTACGCAGCTTTATTTGATTATTTTCAATTTTTACGCTTGTGCTTGCTGACTTCGTTGTTTTATCATTATTTAAAACTTACATACTAAGCGTATTGCTACACTTTATATACGACGAAGTCTTCTCTCACGCTTGTCTTTCACACAAGACTTCGCCGAACGAGGTGGCTATCTGCTCAATTATCAGTTTTATTTCTTTAAATTTATCATATCAGTACAATCATAATATATTCTCCCTTCATTGTCAGACCTTTGTCTTAAGCATAAAATAGGTAATATATTTTCGATATTAAGGGTTCTTAAAAAATCATTGTACTTGAATATTGTATCAATATCAAAAATCCATATAAATGGTTGCAATAATCTATATTTATATTTTCCTGTTAAAAAATCAGAATCCAGTCCTTTCTCCTTTCTTTTTTTAGACAACTTATCATTTAATATTTTTAATAATCCTTCTTCATTCATTATTCTTTTATAATCTAATTTGACATTAAAAACTTCAATGAGTATTAATTCTTTAGATATCTTATCAGAAAAAACTAAATCAACATCTCTACTATTTTTCCCTCTTATTTCTTTCTCAAATTTATATTCCAATGAATTTAAATTCTCAGCTCCAAATTTCTGCATTAAAAAAACTGTACTTGCTATTTCACCAAATTTATCAAGATATTTATCCCCATTAACTCTGAATAAGTTGTCAAGTTGCTTTTTTAGTTGTTTAATCAATTCTGAATTATTGCCAACTAATTTCATAAAAGCATTAATTTGTTCATTAAGAAAGTCTAATATTTTTAATGAAACTTCTTTTTCTCGACTTGTACCAATCTCTGGGTGAATTACTCTGACTAATAAATCATAAAATGTTGTTTCATATTGATGTCCTTCAACATTCAAAGTATCATTTCTTTTTTGAATCCTTAAATTTACAGCATCCATATCAGAATCATCCAAATACACCTTACTAATGTAAGGATAATGATAGTCTAAATATGATTTCCAGTTAATCCACATGATATTGCTGATAATATTATTATAACCCCACCAAAGCTAATCAAATAATCCCACATTTACTTGTCAATCCCCAACCCTATATTAAATATTTCTTCCCCCCATAATTCCCTCCTTTTTAAAATATCATCCAAATCTCTACAATCATTTCGACAAAAGCAAGAAAAAGCTTTATTTTTTATGCTAACATATAAACTATTATATCCTTGTTTATTTATATTTTAAATTTTTCTGATTTAGAATTTGGTTTTTACAAAAATTAAAAAAGGCAACTATCTTTCAAAAAATCAGAACCAATATAAGTTTCAATTTTTATTGTTTCAACAAATTGGTGTTGACAATAAATGGTAGTTTAAGGTAATACGGTTTTTTCATATTCAGTATAAATTTCAATTTATACTGATACAACAAGATCATGCTATGAATAAACTGTAGTTTATTGTAGGTTGGTATGTTCGCATAAGGGATAAACTGGAGTTTATTTTGGCTACGAATATGCGTATAGAGGATAAACTTCAGTTTATTCTGGCTCCGCATATTTGTATAGGGTAAAAACTAGAATTTATTCTGACTCCGAATATGCGTATTGGGGATAAACTTCAGTTTACCCTGGCTCCGCATGTGCGTATTGAGGATAAACTGTTGTTTATTCTGACTCCGCATATGCGTATTGAGGATAAACTGCAGTTTATTCTGACTCCGCAAGTGCGTATTGAGGATAAACTAGAGTTTATTCTCAATCGGAATATTCGTATAATAGATAAATTAGA
>DYDE01000186.1:0-308 GCA_020718065.1 Marinifilum sp.
GTTCATTGCCTGCGCACGGGTTGTAATCGGAAATTTTTTATATGTAAAACAAGATGAATGCTTATAATGAATAACCCCGAGGCAGAGCCTCGAGGTATCCGGGTAATATTAGCCACAGATTGCACAGATTCACGCAGATAGTTCTGTGATAATTTGTAAAATCTGTGGAAAACAAAGCATCAATATGGTTCATTTTTTTACCACATAGATACATAGTATTTCCTGATATTTAAGAAGGCATAGCGAATATGCTTCACATATTTACATAGCTTTGCGGTAGCTACTATGTGAAAAATTTATCTGGAAAT
>DYDE01000186.1:416-6415 GCA_020718065.1 Marinifilum sp.
TTACATAGCTTTGCGGTAGCTACTATGTGAAAAATTTATCTGGAAATATTCGCCACTGATTGCACCGATCTACGCAGATAAATCTGTGATAACCTGCGAAATCTGTGGCAAAAAATACATTAATATGGTTCATTTTTTTACCACATAGACACATAGTATTTCCTGATATTTAAGAAGGCATAGCGAATATGCTACGCATATTTACATAGCTTTGCGGTAGCTACTATGTGAAAAATTTATCTGGAAATATTCGCCACTGATTGCACCGATCTACGCAGATAAATCTGTGATAACCTGCGAAATCTGTGGCAAAAAATACATTAATATGGTTCATTTTTTATTTAAATTTTGTTGTATAAATTAGAACTTAACAATAATTATTATAATATAACTATTTGTATATTTAGTAAAAAACATTAAATTTGTGATTCAAAAATAAATAATAGCAATACTTAAGACATATGAAAAAAACAATTTTATCATTTTTTACACTTTTGTTTCTTGTGTTCGCATTAAACGCAGGACAAATAAAAAAAACCTACTCAGTTAGTAATTATACCTTAGAATCGAAAGGTGGTTATCAAACGATTGGTTTTAATAATGCATTATTAACCGGTAAGATCGGAGAACCTGTTCTTCCTTATTTTTCTATATCGCTTTTGCTTTCTCCTGGAGAGATAGCGGAATCTATCGAATTTATTGGTGAAAACGAAATTACATTAACTGGAAAATTTAATATATTTCCACAACAAGCACCACAACCTATTTCAAAACCCAACTCAATTGAATTTCAGAAAAACAATTTGTTATATAATACAGATACAAAATACCCTTCAAGCTCAACCGGGCATCTTACTACCGGTTTTTTAAATGGCTTCAGTATTGCTATGTCGGTTTTCACTCCGGTAAAATACAATCCTGCAAAAGGAACAGTTTCTTATTACCAGAATGTAACCATCATTGTAAATACAAAAAAAGCAGAAAGTGCAAAAGAAGCATTAAAGAATATCAGTGGCAGAACAGAAATAATCAATGATATCAAAGAATTTGTTCAAAATCCTGAAAACATATCGGATTACCCTTCAAAAGAAAGTAAAACAGGAGAATATGAATTACTTATAATAACTACCAGTACTTATTCGGGTAATTTTCAGAATTTGATTTCTTTATACCAACAAAGAGGATTAAGGGCAAAGGTAACCACAACACAAAGTATTTATTCTACAATAGCAGGAAATGATAATCAGATGAAAATCCGCAATTATATTACACAAGAATATCAAAGTTTTGGAATCCAGTATGTATTATTAGGCGGAGATGTTGAATTGGTTCCATACAGAGGATTTTATTGTTATGTTATTTCAGGTTCAGGTTATGAGGACTATGATATACCAGCAGATTTATATTATTCTTCCTTAGATGGCACCTGGAACACAAATAATGATAGTAAATGGGGAGAGCCAGGAGAAGACGATCTTTTACCAGAAATTAGTGTTGGTCGTATGCCATTTAGCAATACTACAGATTTAAACAATTTGCTAACCAAAACCATTAATTATCAAAATACGCCTGTTTTAGGAGAATTACGTAAAGTTTTATTAGCAGGTGAAAAGCTTAGCGATCCACCTACACTCACTTATGGAGAAGATTATTTAAGATTACTTATTGGGTTACGTTCAACTAATGGCTATACAACAAATGGTATTCCTGTTTCTACCACTTACAATGATACTTTATATGATCATATTGTAGGCGGAAGTGGATGGTCAACAGCTCAATTACTTACTAAAATAAATCAAGGAAAGAATTTTATCCATCATTCAGGGCATGCTAATTCAGATTATGTAATGAGATTGTACAACAGCGATATTACCAATGCTAATTTCTCACAAATTAATGGTACCACACACAATTACAATTTGGTTTATACCCATGGTTGTATTTGTGGTGCATTTGATGATGCTGATTGTATTGGAGAAAAAATGGTTAATATAACAAATTTTGCTGTTTCTTTTATAGGTAATTCAAGATATGGCTGGTTTAATGAAGGAACATCAGAAGGACCTTCAGCACATTTACATCGTGAATTTGTAAATGCACTTTATACCGATTCTATTTTTAGAGTTGGAGAAGCCCATAAAAAATCAAAAATCAAAACTGCACCATGGGTAACAGCTCCTGGTCAATGGGAACCTGGTGCATTGCGTTGGTGTTTTTATGATAATAATGTTTTAGGAGATCCTACACTTGGTATTTGGACAAATGAGCCTATCACTTTACAAGTAACATATCCATCTTCGTTAATAACAAGTGCTGCAAATTTCAATGCTAATGTAAAGAAAAGCGGTACCCCCATGAGAAATTACAGATGTGCGTTAATAAAAAACAATATCATGTATGGAGTTGGAGTAACAAACGCTTCTGGCGATGCACAAGTTAGTATATTTCTAACACCTCCGGTTGGTGTTGCTCAATTGGTGATTTCCGGATACAACTGTTTGCCTGTATCTTATAATATTGATATTACTCCGGTAGGCATTAATGAAACAGAAAATACAGCAAACATTCTATTAAACATTTACCCAAATCCAACAAACAAAGAAAGCAGTATAAATTATTTTCTTAGCTCTCAAACTGATGTGAAGATTATGATTTATAACTCTTATGGGCAGTTAATAGATAAAGTTATAGAGAATAAAATGCAACAAGCAGGCAATTATGAATTGAAATATGATGTTTCAAACTTATCGCAAGGCTTATATTATTGCAAAATTGAAACAAATGGAAAGTCAACTACCAAGAAGTTTTCAGTTACAAAATAAATAAACGGGACTTCTAAACGTACAAAAACAATAAGAGTCTATCTAAAAAGTTTTAAATAAGTTATTTATCTTTAATCTACCTTTTCATTGTTTTGCAAGTTGCTGAAATACAAGTATTTTTTTTACCACAAAAGACGCAAAGGATTTTAACAAAGGAACACAAAGGGCATTTTAGACAGCCTCTTATTTTATTACAAACATTCAACCAAAAAAATACATACTATGAACAGAATATTAAATATCATATCATTATCAATTATTTCAGTACTAATTTTAAGTAGTTGTGGAGGTAATACAAAAACCAAAACAAACAATGATTCTACAACTACAAAACCTGAAGTAATTGAGGAAAAACTACCGGAAAATCCTTTGTTCCTTGAAGGAATATATGCTACTTCTGTAAATATGCCGGAAGAGAACAACAATACAGACAAATTGTTTGATAACAATACAGATTTTTGGTCAACGATGCCTGGAGCAGGTCCTGATGAAGGAATAATGCTCTATTTGCCAAAAAATACTGATCTAAGTAAGATAGAAGTGAAGTTTGCAAATGATGCTTCACTTGAGAAAATTACCAAAATTGGATTATACATAAATGGGACTGACGTAAAGACCTTAACTGCTGAAAATAACACATTCAGCAAATTTGAAGGCGCTGTTTCATCTATATTTTTAAGAGTTGTTAAAACTGAAAATATTGAAACTTCAAAACCAACCCAGATTGATTATGTATTAACCACATCCACAAAAAACTTTAAATCAAATAAATCAGTTGGTATAGAAGAAATTGTATTATATAACAAGGCTGGGGAACAATATGGCATTGTTCCACCCAAAAAAGTTAAAGGGACAATTAAAGCTTCTTCTGTATTAGAACCTATTACTGCATATAATCCTGAATTTTTATTTGATTCAAGGTTCGATTATGGTTGGGCAGAAGGAAACCAAAATAATGCAGGAGTTGGAGAAAGTATAGAATTTAATTTTGATGGATCAGTAAATATAAGCAAACTTAAAATATGGAACGGGTTTCAACGCTCAAAGACCCATTACCAATCGAATGCCAGGGTTAAAAAGTTTAGTTTTGGAATTAAAGGACAAACGCTATCAACCTATGAATTAAAAGATAAAGAAGCACCCCAGGATATAGAATTGACAAAATCGCTAACAGGCAATAATTATATTTTAAAGATTGAAGAAATATATGATGGTAGCAAATTCAAAGATCTTGTTATAAGTGAAATGCGTTTCTTTGATGGAAAAAGATGGTTTATCCCGGCTTCAGTTGATATAGAAAAAGAGAAACAACAATTACTCGATAAAGTAAAAGGAAGCATCCTGGAAAAGATGGTCGATAAATGGATTTTTGAAGAAATAATTGAAGAAGATTATTTAACAACCAATCAATCGCTTATTTTAAGAAGTAATCAAAGTTTTGTAATATGGTTACAAGAAACAAATAAAGACCAGGCAGATGGGTTTGCAAAACAAACAGTGATGGATGGTAATTGGGACATTATCAGTTTAGACAAAAACACTGCAAAAATTAAAATATTTGGAAAGCGAAAAATTTTAAGTGTTGGATATGGTAATTATAAAGGAGTAGAGGATGAAACCAATACGACTATATTTAGTGATATTCTTACTATTTCTCCAAAATTAATTAAAGGAGAGAAGTTTTTCGATTCTATTAAGAATTTCCTTAGCGAATAAATTATACCACCGAGACACGGAGAACACAGAGGATCACGGAGAAAATTAATGAAATTAAAAAAACTCTTTCGCTACATAAGTAGCTTCTTATGGGGCTATACATTCGAAAACACATCGAGTAAAGTTAATCCTGTTTTGGAAGTATGTTATATCAATGGGAAAACTATTCTAAACGCAGAAAATGTCAATTATTCCTATGGTAGTTGCTATGATGCCTTTAATACCATTTTCAAAAAGATTAAAATAAAAGAGAAAAAGCTTGATAAAGTTTTAATTTTAGGTTTTGGTGTTGGTTGTATTGCACATTTATTAGAAAATGTATATAAAAAAGATGCTAAAATTGTTGGGATAGAAAAAGATGATAAAGTAATTGAACTTGGAGCTAAATACTTTGATACACTGAAGTTTTTGAATGTTTCTATCTTATGCGATGATGCTATAGATTATATCCAGAAAAACAAAGTACAATTTGATTTAATTGTAGTTGATATTTTTGTGGACTACCTCGTTCCTGAAAAATGTGAACAGGAGCTATTTTTGCAAGACTTAAAAAGAAGCTTATCAGTTAATGGTATTCTTGTTTTCAATAAACTGGAAATAAAAAACCAGCAAACATCAACATTGGATAATTTGAAAACTGCTTTTAAAAATACGATGCCTGAATTTCTGATTCATCAATTATACCAAGACGAACCAAATTATATGTTTGTTTACACAAAGAGTGCCTAGAGTGAACTAAAGTGCCTAAAATACTTAAAGTTAAAAAGAAATGAATAAAGCCGAAAGATACAAACGTCTGGTTGAATACTTTACCAAGAATATGCCCGTGGCAGAATCTGAACTGGATTTTAAGAACACTTATGAATTAATAGTAGCAGTAATCCTCTCAGCTCAATGTACAGACAAAAGAGTGAATATGATAACTCCGGCTTTCTATAAGAATTTCCCAACAGTTGAAGTATTGGCTAACTCTACGATTGAAGAAGTTTTCTCATATATAAAAACATGTTCGTACCCAAATAGCAAAGCTGAACATCTTGTTGGTATGAGCAAAATGCTGGTTAAAGACTTTAATGGAATAGTGCCTTCTGAGGTTGATGAATTATTAAAGCTACCAGGAGTTGGTCGTAAAACAGCAAATGTTATTGCATCCGTTGCTTTCAATAAACCGGTGATGGCCGTAGATACGCATGTTTTCAGAGTAGCAGCAAGAATAGGTTTAACAACCAATGCAAACAATCCACTTGAAACAGAAAAACAGCTGGTAAAAAACTTCCCCAAAGATAAAATAGCTACTGCACACCATTGGCTTATACTTCATGGAAGATATGTTTGTATTGCCCGTAAACCTAAATGTAATGAATGTGGGTTGACTGAAATATGTTTGTATTATAACAAAATTAAGAAGAAATAGATTTTAATGAATAACCCCGAGGCAGCGCCTCGAGGTATCTGGGTAAT
>DYDE01000041.1:0-27599 GCA_020718065.1 Marinifilum sp.
AGAAAAGGTAATTTACCCCACAGTGAACCAATTATGAAACTTGTTTCGTAGTTCTCTAATATTCTTCCTGTGCTTTACCGAAACAGGAAGTAATATCGAAAGGCTTTACCATGGAGAGGATAAGGCCTTTTTTGTTTTCTCTTTTTTTTGACTTTAAATAAATTTATTAATGATTTTTTTGAAAAACATTTCTTTACTTTTGATGAAAAAAAAACACATACTACATATTAAGATTGTTGATTAACATAACATGAATTAAAAATGGCAAGTGATTTAAAAAACCAAATAAATATTGGCAAAGATACTGAGCAGAAATTGATACAAGTTGGAATTGATTCCTATGAAAAACTGACAAATCTGGGCAGCGAACAAGCTTTTCTTAGACTTCAGGCATTAGATTCAGGTGCGTGTTTGAGTTTGCTTTATGGTTTGGAAGGAGCAATAGAAGGCATAAAATCGAAGGAATTATCGAACGAAAAAAAGAAGGAACTACAGCAGTTTTTTAAAATGGCAAAGAAAAAATAAATCAATACCCCCACTCGGCATGGTATTGCGAGAAAGCATTAAATATAAATATATATTTGTTACAAATTATAAATGTTTGTCAGTAGATAGAAAGATATAAAAGATGCATAAATTAATAAAGACTTTAATAATTTACATTTTACTCATATTTCCTGTTTTAAGTTATGGACAACTCAATCCAACATTCAAGGATTATAATGGGAAGGTTGATAAAATAGTTGTAAAAGATTTTGGTTTAGACATAGAAATTAATACTCTTTTTGGTAAATATTACACTTTTCATATACCCAGAATCTATTCAGGTTGGAAAGATATTTATTTTTTTGATTCGATTGGAAATATAGCTGTTGAAAAACATTATATTAAAAGAAAATTAACAAAATCAATATATCAAAAAAAAGGCGCTTTTAAAAACGAAATCATAGAGAAGACCCCATCTTATATTAATATTTTTAAAGATTTTGATGAGTATGAATATTTAGTGGATTCTCTTGGAAGAATAAGTAAGGTTAAGTATTGGGTCTATTTAAGCGATAGTGTTAAAAGATTAGAAATGGTTGACGAATATACAAAATATGAAGGCTCCAGACTTATCACTTTCACCAGATATAGTATGAATTTATTTAACTTTAACATGGATTTTCAAAATTATGAGGTTTATAAAATCAAATATGACACATTAGGCAGATTGGCTTCATTTGAAAGATGGGAATCTATCCCTTATAATAACTTTATAGACAGTGATACAAATTTTACAATATCCAATATTAAAAAAGACAGTATATCATATTTACATGAACACTTTATGTATAGTTATAATTCTAAAGGATTTATTATTAAAGAAAAAGATGATTTTTTTGATTATTCAAGTGATTTTAAAAATAAAACAATTAAATCATATTCATTTTATTATAAATACGACAAACAAGGAAACTGGATAAAAATGTATTCTCAATTTAATAATGGGAAAAAAGGTTTGGAAACAAAAAGAAAAATAAAATACAGATAAGTTTGTAACAAACGTGGTTTGTTTTTATAAAGCAGGGATTTGAAATATTTGAGTTATATTTTAAAAAACTATAATAAAGAGGATAAGTATATTGTAATTCGGATATAGCAGAACAAGATAACTTTTATAACCATTGAGATTAAATTATTCAAAAAAACTGAAGTGACAAAACTCATTGTTACAAAAAAACCCTTTGTGTTCCTTTGAGAAAAATCTTTGTGCTCTTCGTGGCACAAACAATCTCTGTTTTTCAGCAGCTTTCAAATTATCAAATAAAAAAAGAAACCTAAACTTCTCATACAACAACCTAGTATAGATGGCAAAAGAACATACAATTTGTTTATTTATTCTGTAATAATATAAATCTTAATAACTTCAATAAACAATCAAAAAAAATTCTTTCACAAACAATTATAGCAAATTTGGAAAAGTCTTATTATTTTCATATCCCCTAAATTTGCAATAAAAAAAAGATGATTGCATATAAAAAAGTAATGATTTATTATTTCTCAGGAACAGGAAACTCAAAGAATGTTGCACTTTGGTTATCACAACAAGCAAAAGAGAAGAATATAGATTTTGAAACAATAAACATTGCACAGATAAACAGACTTTCGATACCACAACCCGAAAAAGATGCTTTGCTTGTTTTTGTTTCCCCTGTTCATGGGTTCAACTACCCTCCCATTATGTTGCATTTTATAATGCGTTTCCCCAAAGGGGAAAACAAAGTATTATTAGTAAATACAAGAGCAGGAATGCTCATCGGCAAATACATCACTCCCGGATTGACAGGAATAGCATTTTACCTGTCAGCATTATTTTTAAAACTTAAAGGATATGCCATTAAAGCAATGTATCCGGTAGATCTACCATCAAACTGGATTTCGGTGCATCCGGGTCTTAACAAAAGAACCATAGAATTCTTGCATATAAAAAACAAAGAAAGGATATATAAGTTTGCTCAAAAAGTATATTCTGGTAAAACAGATTACAAAAGCTTGCGAGAAATGATACAGGATATTGCTATTTCACCCATTGCGGTTTTATATTATTTTATTGGTAGATTTCTTCTGGCAAAAACATATTATGCTTCCGGCGATTGCAACAATTGCGATATATGTATAAAAGCTTGTCCGGTAAAAGCAATTATCAAAGTTGACAAAAGACCATTCTGGACATTCAAATGCGAAAGCTGTATGCAATGTATGGGAAACTGTCCCAAAAAAGCAATTGAAACAGCACATGGCTTTGTTATAGGATATATTATTGTTTTTTCTATGGTATTATTGGTCTTGTTCTATAAATACTTCGATCTGTTCTTTTTCAAAATAGAAAATGAAATACTTAATTTATAATTGAACCAATAGTAATGTTGTCAATTCTAGCATTATTGCATAGAATTATTCATTACTTAATGCGATTTAAAATATTTGAACGCCTGATGGTTTATACCTCTTTAACAAAATTTAAGTTCTGGGGAAGAAGATACAAAGCTTTAAAAGAGCAGGAACGCTAATGATTACCAATGAAATAATAATTGATAATGTCTGATTTGTTCTTTTTAGATTTATCGCTACGCTCAGAATGACAGCTTTTTTTGATTCTTAAAAACGAACTTTCATTCTACAAAGAGAGAAATCTTCTGTAATAATCTAAGAAGCTAATAATAAAAAATATATTTTACTAATAATTATATCAATTACTCCATAAGCAACCAACACAATTACAACCCACTCGAGCTTTACGCTTGTACTGTGGTGCAGGGTTTCGTTAAAGAATTCTATTTGTTCTTTAATGATTTTAATTTCTTCATAGATCATTTCGGCTCTGTATTTCATTATCAATCCTTCTTTCATTCCGTGATCAACATCAATTTTAAATTTTGCTTTCCAGAAAATGTATTGCGATGCTGCTTCTTTCATTACTGAATCCATTTCTACATTCATATCATCAGCATCTGTTCCTGGAGTTGTATCAAAAATAAACAGGTTTTCAACGATCTGGTTCTTTATTTGCAGGTTTTTTCCTAAAAACATTTTTAATGTCCTTCCTTTCAGAGAAATTATTCCTCTTTTTCCCATCATAGAAGTATGACGATTGGTTTGTTCTAGTATTTCTTTTACTTGCTCGAAATAACAAGTGAGAGCCAACGACTGAGCTACATGAAACATAACCAATCTGGTTACAAAAAGGTTAGGCTTAGGCATTTCTATCTTATGGTAAAAATATTTAAATTCTTCTTTGCCATAATCTACATAAAATTCTTCTAATTTATCTTTTGTAATTACGTTTTCGCAAAACGGCAAAATTCTTTTTTTATAATCACCCATTTTGTTTTCATCAACATTATAGAAGCATACTATCCCATAACTTAAAATTGAAACATACTGCATTTTGCGTATCTGGTAAAATAGTTCTTTTTCAGAAGAAAAAAGCACACCTGAAGGAAAAGCTTTTTTAAGCTCACTGAGTTTAATACTTTCCGCAATTTTGTACGATATAATTGCTTCCATGGTGATGGTTCTTTGATTGTTTATAATCCAACTTGTTTTCTTTGTATTGTATCGTTTATATTATTAGAGTTTTATTAATGTAAAAATAATACCAAACCGTACTTGAATCAAACAGTAGTATTACTAAATAAGCTTGGTAAATATTAAATCGGGAATCAGTAGAAATATTGAATAAAGATTACCAGATAAGAAAAACGAAATAAAAAACAAATAAGAATCAGCACAACATTTATGCTATAATTGTTTATAGCTTAAATATATAATATTGGCAGTAGGAACGAAATTAATAAACAAACGAGCTTAAATAAGATGTTAATGATTTTCAATAAGATTTTTTATTTTTGCTTAAATAATATTTATGCAAAAAGAAGAAACACTGAATTATTATCTAAGAAAAGTAAAAGAAATAGATATATACATTCAGGAAAACCTAGACAAAGATTTAAATGTTAGAACATTGGCTGAAAAGTCAAATATCTCTTTCTTTCATTTTCATCGCATAGTAAAAGCAGTGCTAAACGAACCTTTGGGCAACTATATTAACAAGATCAGACTTGATTCTGCAATCAAGCTCATAAGAACTACAAACAAATCCTTAATTGAAATAGCAGAGAATGTTGGATATAATGATTTATCTGCATTTTCAAAAGCATTTATTAAAGCGTTTGGGATAGCACCAACTATTTTCAGAAATGACGAAACCATTTTGTTAAATACACATATAGATTATAGTTTAAATGAAAATAATAAAATAGAAACAAACATTAAACCCAAAATTATTACTATTTCTGACAAAAGAGTTTGCTGTATTCAGGTAATTGGAGAATATGGCAACGAAGAAACATACAAAGCCTGGGATGAACTGGAAGTTTATGCTAAAAAAAACAAGCTATTTGGATGGCGTCCGGAATTATTTGCAGTTTACTACGATGATCCTGATGTTGTTGATATTGATAATTGCAGGGCAGATTTATGTATATCAACAAAAAAGGTATTTAAAACAGAAGGCAGAATTGAATCAAAAACAATTACAGGAGGAAAATATGCCGTATTTCGCTACAAAGGACCATACGAATATCTTTGGAATTTATATGATACCATTTACAAAGAATGGATATTATCGACCAATTTAAAAATAAGGGATCTGCCTTCTATTGAAAAATATTTGAATTATTCTCATAATACAAAACCAGCAGATTTGCTGACAGAAATATATTTACCAATCGAATAAAAGAAAATACTGATTATTGCTTAACGTATTCTCAATACAAATATCTGAATACTGCTTAATGGATTCTGTTTACTAAAAACTAATTACTGAATACTAACTCATTCTGGAGAAGGAGCTCCATTCTTTTTCATTCTGGTAGTGGGTACCCATTCATCATTCTTGCTGCTCTCGTAACCACTATAATGAACCTGATATAATCCATTAGAAATTTGCAGAATTACTGCCGAATACCAGAAGTTTTTTTTGAGGACCATGATCTTTTCACCTACCTTGTAGTCAGCATTATTCTTAGAGGTATTGTTCTTGCTGGTATTATTTTCTGTTTTAACGTTGCTTTTGTCGCTTGTTTTATTCCCATCCGTTTTTTTAATCACTTTGATACGGTCTTTTCCAACCCATTCGTCCAGACTGCTTTTAGTACCGTCATAATGAACAAGCCATTTCGAACCTTTTACCTGTTTAACAGTAGCTTTGTAGTATTTTCCTTTCTTAGAAACATTAACTTTATCTCCTACTTTCTGACCGAAAGAATAAAAACAAAAAACCATGATCAGTATCAACAATAAATTCAATTTTTTCATATTCATTTGTTTTTAAAATTAGACATTTTTGTTTTTTTAGTAAATTTAATGAATAAATTCTGAAATACAGTATAATAAATAACGAAATTTTTATCAGAATATTATAAATCTTTTCATTCAATATGGCAGTCTATGATAAATACAAATAAAAAACATACTAAACCATATTTACTAACAACAATCTTTTAAACACAACTACTTCAATTATCATTGTGTATTAAAAATTATTTTCAGACATGTTTTTATTCTATAATTTATAGATTGTTTGTAGAACAAAAGTTTGATTGCGATAAAAAACAATTTTATAAATAGAACCTAATTATACTCAGCCTTAATCAAAGCTATATGGGATACTTTTGATTGAAAAACAAATTTAGGTCACTCTATTTTTCTAAGTATTTAGAAAACTTTTCATCAATATGTTCATTAAACCACTTATCAATAAGCGTTTTTTTGAACCTCCATTCTTTGCCTAATTTCGCTGCGGGAATCTTTCCATCTTGCACCCAGGCATATATAGTCTGGGGTTTAAGCTTTAAATATTTAGCAACTTCTTCAAGTGTCATTATATCATCCATATTTTATTTCTTCAAAAGATTAATTGTATCAGATGTATCCTTCGTCTTCGATAAGTTTTTATCGAAGCATTTATAATTTTGCTTTTCTTCTTCTTTTTGTTCAACATCTTTATTTGAGGTTAATTGTTGCACAGAATAGATGATTGCAGTATAAAAATTACCTTCATATTTTCTGAACAATTTAAATTCTTCATTTTTATTACAAAGAAATGGTCTTAAATTCCAGGATAACTGAATTCCCACAAAAGCAAGAATAACAATCCATATCCTAAATACTGTAACCCCAATTTGAGGATAGATAGCCTTGTTTTCACAAGCAAATTTTAAAGCATCAACCATTAATCGCAAACCAAAAATACCTGCAAAAACAAAAATTGCTACATGCAATAGTTGTAAAAAATGATAATTGCCCCCTGTGAATTGAAAAAAAAGAACGATGGGTGTAAAAGAAAGAATTATCGTAGAAGTTAGCACCAAGCCACTTAATACAACAATTATCATCTGTCTGATGCTCATTTTTGAACCAAGCACCTGCTGAATAATAAAAAAAGATGGAAAACATATAATTATTGCAGACAGAAAAAGCACAACTACCTTAACACCTGCCACAATTGATTGCAAAAAACTATGATAGCTTCCCATTACAATACCATAAATAAACGTAAAAGCACAGATAACAATAATTTGATTCATTATTAATCTGTTAGACTGATTTGTTTTTAATTCATCAAAATAAGATTCTTTATTCTGAAAAATTTTAAATACTTCTTTTATTCTTAATGTGTTTTGCATATTGTTTAATTTTTTAATATTTAATTGCAAATATAATAATATTAAATCATGTTTTCTATGTTTTATTAATTTATTTTAATGTTTTTTATTGTTTGTTGGTGTTTAATTGATATTACTGTACTTATAATTCACTGAAATGAATATAAAACTTTAAAATACAATATTATAACAAATTAAATTTGTTATACCTTTAAGATAATTATCTGATACATTTTCAATGTTACTTCAAATTATATTTGAATTGTTGGTGTAAACTTTAATATATAAACAAATTTCAAAAATACCAGTTTGTGATAATCTTAATCAAACAATAAAACAAATAATCACTCATCTCAAAATACGCTTATTAAAACCTTACCAACAAACCCAACAATTCTACCAGCTAAATTTAGCATTAAATAACGCTTACAGCCAACAAAATACTATGTACTATTTACTAAATACTTTATACTAATTACTATGTACTAATTACTATGGACTAATTACTATGTACTAATTACTAATTACTTTTTTATCTTCCCTTTTCATTTTTCTCTTTCTCTTAATTTATAAGTCCGATAATTTTTAAGATATTTGCACTCCAAAATTGCAACAATGGAAAAGTACTTTCAAAAATTCAGAAAACATATAATTGGTAACGACTTATATTATGATGCCCCTATAGGCAAACAAAAGCTGATCTATGCCGATTGGATAGCAAGTGGGCGACTATACAAGCCCATAGAAGAAAAAATTACAGATATAATAGGTCCATATGTAGGAAACACACATTCAGAGTCCAGCGAAACTGGTACTATGATGACTAAAGCTTATCAATTAGCTCACAAGATCATCAAAGATCATGTTAATGCTTCAAAATATGATGTAATTATTACATCAGGTTCAGGAATGACCTATGTTATAAATAAACTTCAACGCATATTAGGCTTACGTACCTGTGGAAAATTAAGTCACAGCAAATGCATCCATGAAACAGAACGTCCTGTTGTGTTCATTACCCACATGGAACATCATTCCAATCATACTTCATGGTACGAAACCATTGCTGATGTTGTAGTTTTAGAACCTAATGATGATTTGTTGGTCGATTTAGATGAACTAAGAAAACAGTTAAAGAAATACAAAAAGAGAAAAATTAAAATTGGTTCTTTCACTGCTTGTTCAAACGTAACAGGGATAGAAACACCATATCATCAGATGGCAAAAATAATGCACGAATTCAATGGACTTTGTTTTATTGATTTCGCTGCTTCAGCACCCTATGTTGATATGAATATGCATCCAAAGGATCCTATGGAAAAATTGGATGGAATAATGTTTTCACCTCATAAATTCCTGGGAGGACCAGGTTCTTCAGGTGTTCTTATTTTCGATTCAAGGATTTACGATAGCGAAGTTCCTGATAACCCAGGTGGCGGAACTGTTGATTGGACAAACCCTTGGGGAGAGTACAAATATATTGATGATATTGAAGTTCGCGAAGATGGCGGCACACCTGGTTTTCTGCAGTCCATGAGAACTGCTCTATGTATTTCGCTCAAAAACAAAATGGGTACTGAAAACATGCGCAAACGCGAAGAAGAGTTAGTAACTATCGCTTTTGCAGAGTTTCGGAAAGTACGTGGGGCACATATTTTGGCAGAAAATATTAAACAACGTTTGGGAGTTATTTCATTTTATTTATCCGGTGTTCATTACAATCTTATTGTAAAGATATTAAGCGACCGATATGGAATTCAGGTAAGAGGTGGATGTGCCTGTGCTGGTACTTATGGTCATTATCTTTTAAATGTTAGCCATAGCAAATCAAGATCTATTACAGATAAAATAACCCATGGTGATTTGTCACGAAAACCAGGCTGGGTTCGCATATCTCTCCATCCAACGATGACAAACGATGAATTATATTTTATTATTAATGCCATAAAAGAAATATCTTTGAAACATAAAGTTTGGATTAACGAATACCTCTATAATTCAAAAACCAATGAATTTAAAAACAAATTGGTTCCCGCAGACGAAACAGATAAGGTAAAAAAATGGCTTGTTCTATAAGTATTAAATAAAATTGTTATATGGCATTTATACACTCATTCGAGAAAAGCGGCAATTCGCTTTTCAAATACAGAGGACAAATACCGGTTGTGCTTTTTATTCTTGCAATACCTGTATTATATTATACTCAGTTCTTAATTTTCGATAAATTCTTTTATCAGGTTTTAATCTTTATTTCTATATTTATAAGTTTTCTTGGATTTGTAGTAAGGGCATATACAATAGGAACAACCCCAAAAGGTACATCCGGCAGAAACACCCAGAATCAGGTTGCCGAATCGTTAAATGAAACCGGCATCTATTCTATGGTGAGACATCCGCTTTATTTAGGTAATTATCTAATGTGGATTGGCATTGTTGCTTTTACCTTTAATATTTATTTTTTCATTATAGTATCTCTCGCATTCTGGATTTATTACGAAAGAATTATGTTTGCCGAAGAACGTTTTCTTGAACGCAAATTTGGAGAATCATACCTCAACTGGTCGCTCAAAGTTCCAGCTTTTATTCCCTGCTTTTCCAAATTCACAAAAAGCAGTGTAGCTTTCTCATTTAAAAGTGTATTAAGAAGAGAATACTCAGGAGTACTTGCAACAGTTTTAGGGTTTGCATTTATTGACCTGCTTAGAATTTATTTTATTACTCATCAATTTGAATGGCAAAGACCATCAGTTTATGTTTTAATTGCTTCTATCGTTTTAGCATTAACATTACGAACAATAAAACACCAAACCAGCTGGCTCAATGAAGAAGGACGTTCTTAATTTTTCTTTCTTTTGAATCTTCTAATTGTAAATCCAAAAACTTGTAGTGATGGTTGATGAGCAATCGTAAGTCCAAAACTCGAAGTGAGCGGAGTCGAACTATCATAAATCATCATTAATCGTAAATCCAAAATCGCAAATAACAAATAATGACAAACACTTTAGTATTGATAGGGTAGGGTTAATAGCTGTAAAGCAAAATCGTAAATCCAAAATCGTAAATCGTAAATAAAAAATGTCCTCTAAAAAACTTTATATCACTTATGCTTTTGCCATATTATCTATGGTATGTTGGGGATTATCATTTGTTTGGATTAAAATTGTTTATTTGTATTATCATCCATTAACAACAATATTCTTAAGGCTTGTTATTTCATCGGTTTTGCTATTTATAATAGTAAAAATATTAAAAAAGAGCCAAAAAGTCCATAAATCAGATTACAAAACCTTTCTGATACTTGCATTTATAGAACCTCTTTGTTATTTCCTTGGCGAAAGCTATGGACTAAGTATGAACGTTTCATCAACTGTTGCTTCTGTAATTATTGCAACTATTCCTGTTTTCACTCCCATTGCTGCTTATTTTGCATTTAAAGAAAAACTATCCCCCTTAAATTATTTTGGTTTGTTCATTTCATTTATTGGAGTCCTCACCATGGTAATAAATAACGATTTTTCTTTTAGTGCCGACCCATTTGGTGTTTTGCTTTTGTTTTTTGCTGTGTTTTCTGCAATGTTTTATGCTGTTTATATTAAGAAACTTGCACATAAATACAATGTATTTACGATTTTAAGTATCCAAAATCTCATAGGAGCAATTTACTTTCTGCCCCTCTTTTTGATTTTCGATTTTACACATTTTATCACGATCAAACCCAACGTAGAATTAATTACTGCATTGTTGCAGCTATCCATATTTGCATCAACACTTGCATTTCTGCTATTTATACCTGTAGTGAGAGATTTAGGAGTTACAAAAGCCAATATTTTTACAAACTTTATTCCCATTTTTACTGCAATATTCTCTTACATTATCTTATCAGAAGTATTAACTTTTAATAAAATTGTAGGTATGCTTATTGTTATATCAGGTGTGTTGCTCACACAAGTCGGAAACATTATAAATATAGGCAAAAACTACCTCAATAAGAGAGAAAAAAGAAGAAGGTAGTTTTATATTATTATCTTATTAAAGAAAAACAGATCAAAATTTTTATTTCTTCTTTTCAACCCCATTTTTATAAACTGTTTTCTTAAGAATACTTCCATCATCTTTATATTCAATCCATTCACCATGCTTTTGTCCTTTATCAAAATTACCGCTTATTTTGGCATTGCCATTTTCATAATATTCTTTATAGCTTTTAGTTTGAATATTGTTTTCGTAATTTTCTTCCTTTTCTACTTTTCCATTTGCAAAGTATGTTTTCTGCATTCCTTCTAAAGCACCGTTTTTATAAAAGTATTCAGCTATAAGCACTCCTTTCTCGTTATACCATTTAGAGCTTCCCTCTTTTATATTGTTATTAAAATAAGTTTCTTCCTGCAACTTACCATTTTCATAATAAATCTTTTTAAAACCATGCGGTACTCCCATCTTATATTCTAAATGAGATTTTACTTTTCCATTAGAATTATATTGCTTGATATTTCCATCCAGTAAATCATCTTTATAAAATTGCTCTCCCGCCAAATACCCCTTATCATTCAACGTAATTGCAACACCCTGTTTCTTACCATTGATATAACCTTCCATTTTATAAATGCTGCCATTTTGATGCAATGTTGCCCAACAGCCTTCCTTTTTATCATTTACATAATACCCCTTATAAATAACAACATTGCTCAATTTTTCTTCCCAATAACCCTGTTTTTGATTATTAGAATCTGTAAAATTAACAATAGGGTTATTGTTGTTTTGCGCATTTAAAACAATGAACCATAGCGAAACAAATAAAAATACGAATTGCTTTTTCATACCTAGTTATATTTTAGTTTTTTCGTGTTGCAAAACTAAGTATTTTTATTTTTTATTTTTTAAAAATAAATCAAAAAAAACTTTCAATGCCTTTTTATTGTTGATGCATGACAAAGAGATGCAAAATGTTTTTCTTTGTTTATATATAAGCAATTATTGATTTCCTTTCTTCAATCCCATTTCAAGCAATATCGAATACTTGCGTCCAAGGGGCAACACAACTTTGTTTTCGAGGATTACTTCTGAAATGCTTGATGAAGCAATATAAGATTTATTTACAAGGTAGGATTTGTGTATTCTTATAAAATTATTTTCGTGGAGTTGTGACTCGAAATATTTTAATGTTTGCAGGATGATTATTGGTTTTTCGCTTCGAAAATGCAAGCGAATATAATTTCCAATAGATTCGATATATAAAAGTTGATCTGGATTTATTTTTTTTAGGATTCCTTCATGTTTTACTTCAATCTCAGCATTTCCTGCTTTGGGAACTTGGTTAGATAAAATGTTACTTGCTTTATTCACTGCTTTTAAAAACCGAGCATAAGAAACTGGTTTTAGTAAATAATCTAACACATCTTTTTGATAGGCTTCAAAGCCAAAATTGCTATATGCGGTAGTTAATATGATTATCGGTTTATTGGTCAGGCAATCCAGTAATTCTAGTCCCGATAACCTTGGCATCTCCACATCCAGAAATACAATATCGATTTGGTTATTTTGTAAAAATGCAAGTGCCTCCAGACCATTATACATATTGCCTGCCAATTCAAGGTCGTTGGTTTGGTTAATATGCGAAGCAAGCACTTTGTGTGCAGGGGCTTCATCATCAACTATCAGGCATTTTATCTTCATAACTCTAAAGAAAGGCGAACAGTGAATGTGTCATTTTCATTTTCGATTTTTAATTGGTGCCTGTTTTCATATATCAATGCCAGTCTTTTCTTTGTATTAAGAATTCCTGTATTTGTTCCCACCAACACCCTGCCATTCACCTCATAGTTGTTTCTAATGGAGAATTCAATATTGTTTCTTTGGGTATCAAGGGTTACATCGATTTGTGGCGATAGCGTTTCTGCACTAAACTTTATTGCATTTTCTATGAAAGGAATCATTAATAGAGGGGCAATACTTTTATGATTGGGTTCTCCACTTTCTTTGTAATTAATAATCAGTTTAGGATTTCGATCCAATTCATAACTGAAATATTTTTTCATATAATTGATCTCGTCAGACAGCAAGGCATATTCATTTTTAGATGCTTCGATCTGATAGCGCAATAATTCCGATAATTCTAAAATTTTATCAGCTGCTTCCGATGGATTGCTGAGTGCGACTCCATATAAATTATTGAGGGCATTAAATAAGAAATGTGGATTTAATTGAGATTTGAGATACCTAATTTCTTCCTCTTTAGAATAGATTTCTTGTTGAAACGATAAGTTTTTCTCAATAATATTTTTATGAACAAAGTAAAAGCCAAGCCCAAAAATGAACATCAATAGGGAGCCTATAATAACCGTAATAATATTCCCATGAACAAACCTGAAAGGCGTAAATATGTTTATTAAACAATAAGAAAGCCATAAGCCAATGAAGCCATAAATATATAAGTGGTATTTTTTTCTTTTCAGAAACTTCTCGTATAAAACTACATTATGGATGGTAAAAAGAAAATAGGTCAGCAGTAGGGTGAAAAAAATAATAAAGGTATCCTTCAGTCTGGTTGGTGAATCAGGGCTAGTGATGACTTCCGACACCAGAATGCCCAAGAAAAACAAAAACACGATGGTGTTTCTTATCCAAAAATTTAGGTATCCCTTTTTCAAATTCATGTTACAAAAATAATACTTAATTGGGCCGATACAATAATTTAATGACAAATGGTTTTCATCCATTTTAAGGGGATTTTATCACAATATTGCAGCCAGTTTGGAAATACATTTCTATTTTTGCTTCCTAAAATGATGAAAGAATCCATTTATAATTAAATCATAAGAAAATGAAAACTTTAAAAATTCTATTATTGTTATTGGTTTTGCCATTTCTGGTATATTCTCAATCAGAAAACAAGGAAGACTATGTGGAGAAAATAAAACCCGAAGCCAGAAAAGAAATACTTGCATTGATGAAAAAATACAAGGTAACAGGTGTTTCTGTGGCATTGGTTGATGATCAGCAAATTGTATGGTCCGAAGGTTTTGGTTATGCAGATGTGAAAAACAATATTAAAGCGACTGATTCGACCGTATATAGGATTGGCTCGGTATCAAAGTTGTTTACTTTTACCTCTGCCATGCAATTGGTCGAAGCTGGTAAATTTAATATTGATTCTGCCTATAAAAAATATGTTACTGATTTTTCAATAAAATCGAACTTTAGTGGAGTAATTACACCCAGAACTTTGATGACCCATCATAGCGGAATGCCAGGGGACATGTTGCAAGGGTTTATGAGCAACAAGGCTGATCCTTATTCTACCGTAATATTAGGACTTTCAAATGAGCATACTGCATATCCTCCCAACTATGTATTTGCTTATTCCAATTTGGGAGCATCTATGGTGGGGTATCTGGTAGAAAGAATCTCTCAGGATCGCTTCGAAGATGTGGTATATAAAAATGTATTTCTTCCAATGGGCATGAATAACTCTTCATTTGAGATGCCAGAAAATTGTAAAAGACTTTATTCTAAAGGCTATGATAAAGGCAAAGAAGGAATTGATCCTGAAATTCGTGAGATTCCAGCAGGTTTGATGGTATCGAATGTGCTCGATTTGTCTAATTTCATGGAGATGATTTTCGCCGATGGCAAATACAACGGTACCCAAGTGTTGAAAAAAGAAACTTTGACAGAAATGCTAACCCAACAAAATATGAATGTTCCCCGTGATTTAGATTTCAAGATTGGCTTGGGCTTCTTTTTAAGTAAAAAAGAAATGGAATATGCTGGACGTTTCGCTGGACATGGTGGCGATACCGATTTTTTTCATGCCGATTTGTCCACCTTGCCCGACCATAAGTTAGGGGTAGTAGTGCTCACCAACAGTAAATCGGGGAGCCTTATTAGAAATAAAATTTCGGTGCTTATACTTAAAAAAGCATTGGAATATAAAGAAGGTCTCAAAGAGCCAGATGCAAGTAAGAATGATATTAAGCTTGTTAAAAACGACAGCCTCGATAATTTAAATAAATATTTGGGGAAGTACTCAATAGGCGGTGATATTTTCGATATTAAAAAGAAAAGAGGACATTTCTTTTTCAAACAAAGTGGACAAGCCATCTATTTGATTCCAAATAATCATGGCTCATTCACACCAAAACTAAAATTATTAGGTATCATCCCCATTAAATTGAAAGAGCAGGAATTGAACTTTAAAACCATTGGCGATAACGATTACCTAGCCTTTAAAAATGAAGCCTTGTTTGGTGTTAAAATAGCCAATTACACCATCAATGAAGAATGGAAAAAGAAAACCGGCAACTATGAATTACTAAATCAGGGAAATGATAAATTTTATCCTGAAAATATATCACTTGTGATTGACCATGACATACTCAGCTTTAAATTAAAATACTTTGGAACCAAATTAGCCTTGGTTTTGCAAACACAAAATAACAATGAAGCAATATGCCTCGGCATTGGCCGAAATGGAATGGAAACCCTTTATTTTACCAAAGATGACAAAGGCGAAGATGTGCTGCATTACTCGGGTTATCAATTTAAATTGAAAAAAGAGGAAACAAAAAAAGAAAAATAAATTTCCACTTGGTTTTGTAAAGAAGCAGGTTTGCAAATATTTGTGCAAACCTGCTTTTGTTTTTAATACCAATTTTATAATAAAATGCGCTTATTAAAAAAAATGATAACTTTATCCAATAAACTTTGATGTAATTAAAAATGTTAAAAATCCTCTTTATACAAACCGGTGGCACCATAGACAAAGATTATCCTAAAACTACAGCAGGCTATGCTTTCGAAATCACCACTCCTGCCGTGCAACGGATACTAGAAAACACAAACCCTTCATTTGAATACGAAATACTTCCTCTTTTGCAGAAAGACAGCCTCGATATTACAGACGATGACAGAAACAAAATTTATGAAAGCTGTTTGAACAGCAATTACAATAAAATAATAATCACACATGGCACTGACACCATGATTGAAACAGCTCTAAAGTTATCAGCTATCAAAGAAAAAACGATTATTATTACCGGAGCCAGACTACCCGAACGATTTAAAAATTCAGATGCTAGTTTTAATATTGGTGTTGCAATTGGGTATATTAATTCCTTAGAAAAAGGAGTATATATATCAATGAATGGGAGGGTTTTTCCTTACAACAAAGTTAAGCGTGATATAACAACGGGCAAATTTATTGATGCTTAATTTTTTTCTTTACATTTGACAATTAAATACACTTTATAAAAAGTAATTATCTGATGAAGCTTAAGTTTTTCCTTGTTTTTGTGATTTTATCCTTCAGTATCTTTATATCTAAAGGTCAAAATTTTGATATCAATATGCTGAACAAAATACATTCAAACACAAGCCTTCCTTCAGATAAAGCCTTTATTCTTTTATCCAACAGCGTCACACCCATTGCTATAACAACTCCAATTGCTATGTTTGTCACTGGCTTGTCTACCCATAACAAAGAATTACAAATCAAATCAATCGAATCGGGAGTATCTATATTTCTTGCAAGTGCTTTGTCTTATTCAATAAAAATCTCCGTAAAACGACCACGGCCATATACAACATATCCAGATATAATTACAAAGAAAGGACATGGCAGTACCTTTTCATTTCCTTCAGGACATACTACCACTGCATTTGCAACAGCTACATCATTAAGTTTGGCATTCCCTAAATGGTATGTTATCGTACCTTCTTATACTTTTGCTTCAGCAGTAGCTTATTCAAGAATGCATCTCGGCATGCATTATCCCACTGATTTATTGGCAGGTATTATTATCGGAGTTGGAACCTCACTCATTACCTTTCAAACCGATAAATGGTTGAATAAAAAGCATCCTAAGTGAACTAAAGTGCCTAAAGTGTATTGTGTTAACTTTAAGTACTCCAAACTTTAGTGCACTTCCAACTTTAGTGCACTTCTACTCTTTAACAGACAACCTAAATCCATTTCCATGTATGTTTACAATTTCGATGGTTTCATCGTCTTTAAGGTATTTACGTAATTTAGTAATATAAACATCCATAGAGCGGGTGGTAAAATAGCTTTCTTCACCCCAGATCGTTGTTAAAGCGCATTCGCGTGAAAGAACCTTATTTTTATTTATACAAAGCATACGCAAAAGTTTGGCTTCTTTTGGAGACAACACCTGCTCATTTCCATTTAGATAAATGGTTCTGAATTTATAATTAAAAAAGTATTTCCCTATCCTAAATTCATCGGGCTCCACGCTTAAAGAAACATGTGGGAGATTTGCTTTCAGAATTGCTTTTATTTTAAGCAAAAGTACATCTGTATCGAAAGGTTTGGTCACATAATCGTATGCTCCAATCTTAAAACCTTCAATTATATCAGCTTTTAATGTTTTAGCTGTAAGAAAAATAAAAGGAACTGAAGGATTTGAAATTTTAATTTCCTTTGCCAAAGTAAATCCATCCATATTTGGCAACATCACATCTATAATACAAAGATTGAACAATTCCTTGCGAAAAGCATTCAAACCCTGAATTCCATCGTTTTTAAGCACAACCTCATATTCGTTTAGTTCAAGATAAGATCTTAAAACCGAACCAAAATTAAGGTCATCTTCCACCAACAATATACGTTCCTTTTGCATTACGATTGAATATTATTGTTCTGTATAATCGGTAATATTATTTCGAAAGCACTTCCCTTACCAATTTCACCTGCAACATTTATTGTTCCATTGTGCGCAAGTATTATTGCTTTAGCATAGCTTAATCCAAGTCCAAAACCTTTAACATTATGAATATTCCCAGTAGTAACCCTAAAGAATTTATCGAATATTTTTGATTGATGTTCTTTGCTCATACCAATACCTTTGTCTGCAACTGTAATAGAAATAGTATTTCCTTTGTTTATTGTTTCAATAGCTATATCCGGTTTGTCAATTGAATATTTAATAGCATTATCCAGCAAATTGATAAGAACATTTAAAAGATGAATTACATCACCATTTACAACAGAATAAGTAGCTTTCAAATTATTATGGATGGTTCCATCTGTATTTAAAATTTGTAAATTTACTTTGTCGATGGCCATCAAAATAATATCATGAATATCCGAAGGTTCAAGCCTCAGATCTAAATCTTTTTTATCAAGCAAAGCCATCTGCAACACCTGCTCCACATGCGTATTCATCCTGTTGTTTTCTTCCTTAATAATCCGGGCATAGTTTAAAATCTGTTCTTTATCTTCAATAACCTTGGGATTGGTTATAGAGTCCACAGCAAGTGAAATAGTTGCAATAGGTGTTTTAAACTCATGGGTCATATTGTTAATGAAATCTGTTTTGATTTCAGATACCTTTTTTTGTTGTAGAATTATTCTGATAGTAAAATAAAAGGTAGCAATTATGACCATTGTAAAAATCAATACACTTAACAAGCTCAACCAAAGCGATTTTAAAATAAAATTGCTTTTCGATGGAAAATACAACAACAACAGATCCGTTCTTTTATCAGTGATCTCATCTGGAAAAAGATTTACCTGAAATCGAGTATCAAGCATTTTATCAGTAAATCCGGCTGAATGTGTCGGATTTATTTCGTTATTATCTCCATTTACAATAGCAAATTCATAGGGTAAAACAATATCTTTATTTTTCAATTCTGCACCGAGGATAGAATCTGTTGATTGCACGCTTAGTTTTTTCTCAATAGGCAAATCTTCGGTAGTGTATTCCATAATCATTTTGTCCATCACCTGAAGCAATTTTGTTTCCTTAACCTTAACCAATGCTTCCTTTACTTTTTTATTAATAGTATCTGTAACTGTATTCAAAATAAGCATCCCTTTTGCAACACTATCTTCTATATCACTTATATTGATTATTTGAGTATTACAACTATTGTTCTTTTGCTCACTATTTATTGTTATTTCTATATTGCTCTTTTTTTTATAATTTTTCTTTATATTATGCTTACTAACTTGTTTAATAGCACATTTAAGACTATCTTTAACGATATCATTAACCATTATTAAAGAATCAAAAATACTTACACAAGGCCCTACCTTGCTATTAATAAAAGCTACAGTATGATGTGTCTGCATTTTATCTACTGCTCGTGTTAGTACATCATTTACCGTACGTTCAAATTGTTTTTCTTTTACATCAATGGCATTGTTTACCCAGTATAGTTGAAAGAAAATGATGCCTGCCAGACACAATCCAAGAAGTGCAATAATTACAGATATTTTGGCTTTTGTCATTATTGTTTTTTAAAATGAATTAAATAAAAATTTAATATAGTAGTCTTAATTTGATTTATTGCAATACCTATAAAATCAGAGAAAATTTATTCGTTGTAATCTAAAATTGTAAATCCAAAATAAATTATACAAATTTAACTCTTTTATAAGCAGTATAAGACGAATTTAACTTTTCTTTAACATAGTTTAACTTTTCATTCACCTGATCTTTTCTTCAAACCTTTATTAATAGTGAAAATTTAGTATTTAGTAAATTTCATAAGTTAAAAACTTTAACTTTTCATTAACGAACTTTAACTTCCCTTTAACCTTATGCCCCATTGTTTCAATATAATTTTGTTTCGGAAAATTTATTGTAACAATTAAAAAATTAAATAAAATGAAAAAACTGAACTTTAGAAGCTTAACAATTGTATCCTTGTTTTTAGTAATTGGCTTAACCATATTTAGTTTTGCCGCTCCGGTAGTAAAAGTAATTGCTCCAGCTAAAGACAAAAAGGACACCATTCATCTTAAAATAATGAAAGAAGTAAATGGTAAAATGACTGAATTTGATACGATCATTTATACAGATGGGAATTTTGATGTGGATGCCTTACTAAAAGACAAAGATATGTCATTAACCAAAGATATTGACATTACCATAAATATGGATTCTATTATGACTGTTGTTCATCAAAGCCTGGTTAATTTGCCAGATATGGATTCTATGATGACAGTTGTATGCAAAAGCATTAGAGGTCTTCCAAACATGGATTCGATAGAAACTGTTATTCATTTAGGAATGAAGGAGATGCCTGACATGGATTCTATTATGACAATGGTAGAAACCGGTATGAAAGAATGCCCTAAAACAATCAGAATAATTAAAACCGATTCAATTGGAAACAATTGTTGTGTTTATATTGATGATAAAGACATTAAAAACAATCATAATTGCAAAAAAATCATCAAGGATGAAAACAAGACCATCATTATAAAATGCGATAAAGGTGATGGCAATGTTACTGTTAAAGAAATAAATGGAAAGAACTGTAAAAATGCACACACCATTGTTTGCAAAGTAATCATTGAGGATACCGGCGAAAAAGACAAGAGCATTATTAAAGAATCTAACAATACAAAAGAAACTTTAAAAGTTGACAAACTAAATTTCTTCCCAAATCCAAATACTGGCAAGTTTAACTTAAGTTTCTCAGCCGAATCCAATGGGAAAACTGAAGTTAGTATCCTAGATGCAAACGGAAAAGAAGTTTATAAAGAAATCATTCCTGAATTTAAAGGCAATTATTCTAAAGAAATTGACATATCAGAAAACCCCAAAGGAGCCTATTTCTTAATTGTTAAACAAGGCAAAAAAGCAATGACTAAAAAGTTAATCGTACAGTAGTAATTTTTTAAATGGTTGGTAAGCGGTTTGCCCTCGGGTTAAACCGCTTTTTTCATGTTTACAAATCAACTATATTAATTAAAATGACAATTATCCATCTTTTACCAAATACAAAATTGGTGAGATTTTTTGTTTTAATCGTAAGGAGGGTTCTATTTATTAAGTTTCTCCCGCAAATTTCGCTGATTTTCGCAAAATAAATAATACAACGTATTGAAAATAAATCTGCGAATATTTGAGAAATCTGCGGGAAACCATTTTTTTTGAATTTTTAGAACTGCCCATAAATCTAATTTTTTTTTGAATAGGGGTAAATAATTTTTTGGTTGTCATAAGTAAAAACGATCACAAAAATCGTAACAAACTAAAAAGTATTAACCATAAAAACCAGGTAAAAATGAAGAAGTTTAAAATTTTAACATTGGCATTAATAAGTGTTTTATTAATAGTTTCAGCATGTAAAAAACTAGATCCGGGCGAATTAACAACCGAAACAAGAACATTAGAAACATTCAGCGCAATTGATGTCGAAAGTGCAATTAATGTTTATGTAACCAAAGGTGATACAGAAGAAGTTAAAGTAGAAACAGGCATCAATTATATGCAACATGTAATAACCAAAGTTAGTGGTGGTGTTTTAAAAATATCGGTTGACAAATCAAATTTTATGCATTACCCCAATCGGCATCACGAAATAAAAGTTTATGTAACCACGAGATCATTAACTGCTGTTAATGCATCTGGTGCAAGTAAAGTAATTTGCACAGGAAGTTTCGATACAGGAAGTTTTAATATTAACCTCAGCGGGGCAAGCAAATTAAATTGTTCTGTTTTAAATTCAGGAACAACCTATGTAGATGCAAGCGGAGCATCCGAAATCAATATTACAGGAAGCACAAAAACCTTGAGTATTTCCGATTTGTCTGGAGCCAGTGAAGTGAGTGCACTCAATTTCACCAGCGATTTTGCCTATCTGGAACTATCAGGAGCAAGCGAAGCCACCATAAATGTTACCACCGATTTAAATGTTAAAGCATCCGGAGCAAGCGAAATAAAATATCTCGGAAATCCGGGCACTATCAGAAAAGAACTTTCTGGCGCATCTCAATTGGTGAAATTATAAGATTATAACTGACTGAAATTCTATTTAGTTGCTCCTTATTAATACAAATTTTCAGTAATAAAAAAAGTATATTTATAGTTTCGCAAGCATTTAATAAACAAGTAAATACAAAATTATAGCATTTAAAACAACAAATAATTGTTAATTAGTGTATGCAAGAAAACTCAGTGTCAGATAAGAAAACGTCAGGAATGAGGCTTTCGTAGTTTTGAAAATCAAAGAGTTTACATGGGTAAACGACTGTTTTCAAAACAAGAATAACGAAATTATTGGCGTTTTCTTGCTGACACTAATTAAGCTTTTGCATCCAATCTACCAGCACATTAATAATTTCCGAATTGAAATTCTTTGATCTATAGCTCCAGTCGCTCCATTTTTCAGCAGCATGTTTCATATTGTCAACTCTTGTAAAAGCATGGTCACAATTAGGAATTGTAATAAAAACACCATTTCCGGGATGATATTTGTTTGATATTTCGGCAATAAGCTCATGATCGTAACGACTAAAAGCTACAAAATCGCATTCGCCCCATATTGAAAGAACTTTACCATCATAGTTTTTCCAACCGTTAATCATACTATAATCTTGCAATTGTTGCCAATACAAATAATTCCTGTCCATAATTAAATCTGGTTCTACGTATTCCCATTGAGTTTTAAATGCTGGATTTTCGTTCAGTTGTTTTGGTGTTTTTTTATTTATCATAAAATCGTAGCAAAGTTGCAGTCTAGTGTTAAAAGCTGAATCGTTTTGAACATAATCTTCGCCCATAATAAAATTCTGGATTCGCATTTGCTCAACAAAATACTCAAACCACGAACGAGTAACCGTACCGTAAACAGCAATACCGCGTGGTTTTATTTTTGTTGTCATCAAAGGAGCTATAATTCCACCCATTGAGTGCCCAAAAATATAAATTTTTGAAGTATCTATACAATCAAATGTATTTAACACATTATATGCAGCATCAAATGCAAGCAATTCGGTTTTAAAATCAATTTCCCGGCAAGCTTTTGTCCCATCGCAATCGCCCATACCGGGTTTTTCAACCTTACAAACAGCAAAACCTTTTTGCACTAATCCCATCAATATTTTTTCGTAAGGATGCGATTCTCCCATATTATCAATAGAGGCGCAATTATATCCTTGAACAAAAAACACTACCGGAAATTTACCATTGCCTTTGGGTTTAATAATTATGTTTCGTAAAAACCCTTTTTCAAAAGGAACTTCACTATAAATTACATCAGCATAAGAGTAATTATCAAGTTTTGCACCTAATAATTGTCCGTTAATTGTATTTTCTTTTCCTTTTCGGGTAATTATAATTTTAACCGTATCATTCTCTTTTAAAGTTGAAATCATTGAAATTAAATCTTTTCTATCCAGTATTTTTTTGTTATTAATTTGCTGTATAACATCGCCAACTTCTAATTTTAATTGTTTTGCACTGCTATTTTCGCTAATGCTGTTAATAATGCAACCTTCATTGTTTTTAAGATTGTTTACTTTTGCAATTGAATCATTAATATTAATAAGAGCAGCCCCAAGCGAAGCCCTACGTTTAAGATTTTGCGAAAACAAACTACATACAATTAGTGTTAATGTTACTATTAATATTGTTTTTTTCATGATTTTTATTTTTAATTTTATAACAATTTGAATATGGTTATTGTCTTTTTACAATTGGGGTAAGGGTATCTGTATAAAGTATGTTTGGGAGTTAGAAATGCTATCTTATCCCTTATACATAAATTTTCTAAAAAAACAAAAAGTCGCTTATTTACCACAAACCTAATATACACTTTACACAAGCTTACTGCCAGTTTTTACTTCTTAGATATAATGTTCCTCTTTCCAATCATCAATTTTACACACTGCTGTCAACTCGTTGATTATTCCAGCGATAATTTGAATATTTAAACAAGTTGATGCCACAGTCCTGTCATTTGTTTCTTTGACGATTTCATTTAAAACTTTTATAAGTTCATCATCAATTTCGTCTTCCGTAATCTCATAATAGGTTTCTAATCCCTCCAGTGCATTATATTGTTCAGTGCTATTCTTACTTTTTATTGAATTCAAAAATAAATTCTTTGCTTCGGGTATTATATAATAATTAATCAGGTCTGCAATTAACTTCAATGCTTTTGCCCTTCTTAACTCACTCCCTTTGCTGTTATCATCCGGTAATTCGAGAATTTCTTTCGATAGTCCTAGTAGTCTCGACAGGATTTTCTTCCCCTGATTTTGATAATCAATATTAGGTTCAATTTCTTCATTTTCTGAAATTTCAATTCGTTGAATTAATAGTAATTGAAATGGTAATTTATTAATAAAGTCCCAAAAGTCTTTTTCCAAATGCCTTAATATCCTGTTCTTTGTTCTGGCTATTTTCAAAACTGTGTTACAGAAAACAACTACTTCCGAATATTCAATTTTCTTCTGGAGAACGTTTACTAAGTCGTAATACAAGTATTTATAGCCATTCTTATTGTCTTTGTTTTCAATAATCAAATCAATCTCTTTGCAGATTTCTGTGATGTCTTTATATTTTTTCATTTTATTTCTTTTTTTCTATAAAATTAGCGGTAACGGTGGCAATATGGCCAGAAAGGGATTGCGGAGAACGTCACTATCAAGATACAATGAAATTGATGCATGAGATGAGCTTTGCATACCACTGAAACCCTTTTTGGCTATATTGCGTATTAACAGTTGGCAATCTTTGTCATACTATTTGTTACTTGTTTTGATATGTACTTTAATTTTTTTTATAGCCCAATCATAATGACTTGAAGTCGCTGAAACACAGTAAGCGCCCACTGTTGAGGTTCCTGTCCAAGCAAATGTTTTTTTAGCAAATAATTCATCGTTAGAAAAAGTCTCAATCAATGCCATTATATTTTTATGGCTTTCTTTAAGCATTCTGTTTGCATCAATAAATGGCGTATTTTGGTGTTTTTTCCAAAATTCAACATTCATTACAGGATAAGTTTTCCAATTATACGGCTCTGGTAAAAAAGGTTTTGTCTCGCCGCTGCGATTAGCGTTAATCCAATTTAACAATAAATTATGCCATTCGTTCAAATGCACAAGCACATCACGAACATTTTTGTCTCTGCCCCAATGTGCTTCTTTACCTGCCTTAGCCATTTCGCTACTAAATGTGGCGTTTTGTTGTTCATCACTCATCGTATCAATGAGTTTACACAACTTATCAAATTGCTCATTTGCCGCAATTATCAAATCTGCTTTTGTTGTTGCTCTTGACATTTTTTATTGTTTATTTATATTTCCACCTTTCTAATCGTTTCATTCCACGTGTAAACAGCCATGCCATAAATCTGTTATGTCCGCTATCAACCATTTTATGATGGCAAAATTCTTGAAATTCAGTTACTATACCATTAAATGCAAATTCGCCATTTTGATAGCAATAACTGCAATATATTTCGTTTTTGCTACCATCGGCATTTGTTCCGCCACCTTGTGGGTCTTGTTTCATTGGCATTCGCAACTTTGACAAAATTTGTTTTTCGTACTCATTTTAATTCGTTTTAATGTTCAACCTTCTGTTTGGGTGTCCACATCTGCGTTGTCCTGCTTGCGCCTAACAGTTAGTGCAGCAGTAGTAAGGGATTACGGACAACTTTCCTGTCCACCAACACCGAAGTTTAAGCGGGGCAGAATGCCTGAATTACCACTGAAACCCGCATGCACTATACCATTTGTTGTGCGTTCGTACATTATTTTATTTCATATTTCATCAAATCAATCAAATTATCAGGTAAATAATCAATACCCCTAAATTCTTTGATAATTATGGATTTAATATTTTCTTTAATATTCTTGACTACATATGTTATTGACATCTGCCAAGCACCACCTATACTCCTGCAATTGTCCTCAATTAATATATCTGGCTTGAGCGATTCTACAATATCTTTATATTTATCTGAACCAGTCCTATAATATAAATAAGCACCAACAAATTTATATTTTATCAATAAATCTTTTATGGTTTGTGCTGATGTTTCACTTTTTCTCGAAGTAAGGTAAATGATTTGAGCTCCTTGTCTATTCCATTTTTTAATCTTATCAATGCAATTTTTGATTGGCACGTATTTTTTTACATTAAAAAAGTCAATAAAACGTTTTGGCCCAAAGATAGTCCCTTCAGTGAAAATCATAATAAGAGGACTTCCATCAACAGCATATTTGTTTAGCTCAAATCTTTCCATTTATGGTTTTCTCTGTATAACGCACAACAGTCCAATTACAAACATTTAAAAATGTTTGTAATTAAAAACAAACCTACATAAATTTTATAAAATAGACAAGCATCAAATGAAAATTTATGTTGCTTCCCGCTGACCTTAGATATAAAAAATCCTTACAGAGGAAATATAGAATCAACCGAACTACTTGGCGAGAAGGCCAGGTTAAGCAAACAATTTTTCTAATCTAATACCAAATTGCATTCATAAAAGAATTATTCGATAATGAATGCTTACTTGGGATTATGCCGATGCAGTTCATTAAAATTTCAAAATGAAATTATATCAATGAACGCAACTCGGTATTATATTGGATTGGTAAAAAAGCCCTGCTCATTATTTTTGAGCGAGGCTTTTTTATAATCTATGATTATAAGAAATTCTTTTAAATGCGAATTTTTCAATTTTATTCCATAAAACCCATTGACGAAATATTATATGCAATTATTCTTATTATTCCATCATCATCTATTATTAATCTAAAGGTTTCAGTTGCATCAAATTTTTCATACTTGTTATTATATATGAAAATATAATTAGAAGATTTATCTGAGCCTTTAACAACTTTAGTTTCCCATTTACTTAGATTTACAGATTTTAAATTCCCAAGTTTTTTATTTGCATTATTTAAAATACTTATTAAAGTTTTTTATCAGTTAATTTGTAAAACTCTTTACTAAATAGTGGACAAGTTGATTCAAAGTCCTGTATCATAATATTGTCATAAAATTTTTCCAGAACTTTTTCAGCTTCATTTTTATCTTCTTCACTATTTATATATTGTCGATTAAAGTGACATGAAGTAAACAGAATTGTTATTACTAATCCAATTCTTAATTTTTTAATAAAATTTTTTATTTTCATATATAATTAATTATCATAATAAAAATCCCTTTTCTCTCCATTTTTCTTAATTATCGTAATTTTTAAACTGTCCTTTATTTTAATAATAGAATCTCCATATTCACAATAATCAAAAGAACCCGTTGTGCGAAGTTTGTAACTTCGCACTTTATAATATGTAGATTGTAACTACATATATAATAAAATTTTCAAAACATTTATATCGAATCTGTTATTTTTTCATTTGTTAAAAAAAGCCTAACCTTTATTTAGTGCGAAGATACAATCTTTGCACAACTTCTTTGTCGTATAATTTAAGCCCAAACAATAGACTAAATGTTACGACCAACCCCGTTGTGCGAAGTTTGTAACTTCGCACTTTATAATATGTAGATTGTAACTACATATATAATAAAATTTTCAAAACATTTATATCGAATCTGTTATTTTTTCATTTGTTAAAAAAAGCCTAACCTTTATTTAGTGCGAAGATACAAT
>DYDE01000041.1:27732-28160 GCA_020718065.1 Marinifilum sp.
TTATTTAGTGCGAAGATACAATCTTCGCACAACTTCTTTGTCGTATAATTTAAGCCCAAACAATAGACTAGATGCTACGACCAACCGAAGAAACATTTCTAAAATGTTTCTCTTTTAACCCCACCCATATTATAAAAACAAACTTCCAACACTTTGATAATTGTCACTTCTAAAATCGAATACTTGTAGTGAGCATAGTCGAACTATCGTTAATCCTTGTTCTTAAATCAAAGTATTTTTAAATTATTTAGAAATAACAAACCTTTAAAATCCCGACAACCGCCAAAGTCCTTACCCCTCTTAGGGGAAAGGATTTAGGATAGGGGTCGTTTAATCGTAAATCCAAAATCGTAAATCGTAAATCCAAAATCTCTCAATTCAATCTTAATTCTCAGGTCAACACCCCATTTTCAAATCTTCAAATTAAA
>DYDE01000187.1 GCA_020718065.1 Marinifilum sp.
ATTTTTAACATTTGAATTAAGGTGAAAGGTAAAAGGTAAAAGATAAAAGTGAGGCTGGAAGACCGAAGTAGGATTTTTTAACCGCAGAGGGTGCAAAGGAGGCGTAGCGTTACACAAGACCGAAGTCGGAAGTCATTTCTCGCAAAGGCGCAGAGAAGCAAATCTCACCACGGAGACACTGAGAACACGGAGGTACACGGAGAAATGACATTAGGGTATAGAGGTATATGGTATAGAGGAATATGGTATAGAGGTATAGAGGTATAGACATATTGTAGAACAAGAGTTTGTGAGATGATGAGTTCGGTTCTAATATGGTTTTGTTTTTTGTTGATGGTTTGGATGGTGAAAATTATCATTTATCTTAAATTTTTAAATAAATGTTTGGATGGGAGGAATATTATTGTAAACTTTGGGTGTAGTTTATTAGGGTGTGTTTGGAAAACGATTTAGGAATTAGATAAAATCTAAAAGTATATATATACGAACCGAACGGGGCCTAACAAAATAAATTAACAAAATTTAAAAATATTAGAAAATAAAACGGCAATATTATGACAGCAGAACAAATTGCACAAAAATATACATGGCATATTGTAATAACCCGATGGTTTGCATGCTGGTTCGACTTAATAATTCTCTTTTTGTTATTTCTAATACCATTAATTCTGAATATTGATATCAGTAGTGATTTTTTTGGCATTTGGATTATTATTGCTTGTTTGTATTATACAATTTGCGAAGGGTATTTTGGATGTACACTAGGCAAGTTGATATCAGGAATCAGGGTGGTTGATAATGAACTAAATTCTCCAGGTTTTCTTAAAGCACTAATAAGGACTATTTTTCGATTTATTGAAGTAAATCCGATAATTGCCGGAGGCATACCTGCAGGTATTATTGTTTTAACTTCAAGAACAAGACAACGTTTAGGGGATAGGATTGCACAGACCTATGTTTTACGAATAGATGATATTATTGAAAATTACAAAAGACAATTACCTACAGAAGAAAAATTCCATGAATAATTGACTGGGTTTATCCATGCAGTGTAATACTCACCACTAAGACACGGAGAGCATGGAGGGACACGGAGAAAGAGCTGACAAGTTGACGAGTAAACGGGTTGACAAGTGAAAGGAAACAGATGGAATGTTGGAGGTTGTTTTGGGGAGGAATGGATTGGAAGGAATTGGTAATTAGGTGAAACCTAAAAAGATATATTCGACTTAGTTGCAACTTAAACCGAATGGGGGTAATAGCATAAAATTATTTATAACTTCAATTAAAATAAAATGTTAAAAACAGTGAAGCTTCATTTTAATACAATAATTAAATTATTTATTTTCATCTGTTGCATTCATTCTCAATCTAAGGCACAAAAGGCAGATACCGTCAGATTATATTATGATTTAAACAAATCTGAACTTGGTATTATTAATAAGAATAAAATAGACTCATTATTAGCTACAAATCAAAAAAAAGATTCTATTAATATTTTTGGTTATGCTGATTACGTTGGTAGTAATGAATACAATTATGTTTTATCGGAAAAAAGAGCCATCATCGTTAAAAACTATTTAATTGATAAAGGGTTTAAGCAATCAATAAAATATTGTATCGGGAAAGGAGAATTAACGAATAAAGGTAAAGAAACAGCCATAGATCGAAAGGTAGAAATCATTGTTTATTCTAAAGCTGCTTCCCCCCCACCAACAACTATTATTTTAAATGAAAACAAAAAAGATCCGGTAAAAGACAGCGCAGTGATGTTTAATGCCGATAGCCTAATAGCAGGGAAAAATGTAATTTTAAAAGGACTATATTTTAAAAAGGGAACAGATGTATTATTAAAAGAATCTTATCCCGAATTGGATGAAATGTATAAAACGTTGAAAGAAAACCCTTCCATGATTATCGAAATTCAGGGTCATATATGCTGTGAGCTTATTACTTATCCCTATTTTAATCCAAAAAAAAGTGGCATGGGAGAAGAGCTGTCAACCAAGAGAGCACAAAAAGTTTATGATTATCTGGTAAAAAAAGGGATTAACAAAAACAGAATGAGTTATCAGGGTTATGGCGGATCAAAACCAATAGTTCGATTTGAAAAGGACGAAACAGATGCTAATACAAACAGAAGGGTTGAAATAAAAGTGATTAAGAACTAAAATTTCTCTGCTAAACTAAATGTTCAGCAAAAGCCAAGTGGCAAATACTCACATTATTCTTTTTTTCAAGTTGTTCGTGATATGCTTCGCTTGGTTGTATTGCTGCTTGAAACACTTTTGATTTTATTCATCAAAAAAACCTTAAATGAAATTGAGTAAAAATTGTATTTTTGAATATTATATTCATAAACAATTAAAAAATAAACAATATAAGACAAAAAGTAGTTTTCAAAGTTTAGTGTTAAACAGCAAAAACCCATTTTATTTTTCGAAAAACAAATTAAATCATCTGAATGAAAAAGTCATATTATAAATACTACTTTATAACACTAATAATTTTAATTTCATTTTTAAGTTGTAACAAGAATAAAGAAAGCCTTGAGAATAACCCAGATTCAGGTATAGTAGATTTCTCTATAAGCAGAACAGTTATTAATGTTGGAGATACCATCAAATTAACAAAATTACATACAGATTTTACCAAAGGAAAATGGGAGTGTGTCAATTTTCTTATAGATAATGAAGAAGTATTAAGCAACAACACAAAAGAATATGTATGTCGGATTATAGCAAAACCAGGAATATACAATATATCTCTTGTTGGATCAAATACTGTAACAAAACAAATTTCTGTTGTTGGTGGCAATTGGACTAAACATTCATGTTTTGGTAAAAGTGGTACTGTCCTAAATCTTGGCAACAATATATTTGTGATAAGTAATGGAAATAAATCAACAGCACCTATTTTAAGATCATCTGATTTTGGAAATACCTGGGATAGCCTTGGGCATGATTTACCATATGACCAATTTACTAATCGACGGGACTTTGAGGGAATGACTGTTTTAGACAACAATATTTTTATAGTAGCAACTAGTAATGGTAATCAAAAAGATTTATATAAATCTACAAATTATGGCAGTACATGGAGCCTTACTTGCAGTGGTATTCCTGGATACTTATATGCTTTTAACAACAAACTTTATCTAACATACTTTGGTAGTATTTTTGAATCAACAAATGAAGGTATTTCATGGAATTCTATTGGAGGAAATATACCCAATAGTGCTCCTTATAGTATAAGAGAACTGATTTTTTATAACAATTCATATTATGCTATTTGGAGGATAGGTTACGTTGGCTTTAATAATGAATTATGGAAAAATGATGGCAATTCTTGGAATAAAATAAATTTACAAGGGTTAAATGGTTCCATATTTTATATTATTTCTACAGACCAAAATCAGTTTTTTGCAACAGCAGATAGTGGATTTTATAGATCTTCTGATAATGGTATCAACTGGACAAAAATACAATTACAAAGAATGCCTCAAAATTATTTTTTTTATGATAATAGTCCATATTACATATTGAAGAGTTATAATAATAACATTATTATAGCACAGATAAATTACGCATATTCCTGTAAAGCAATTTCAAATTACTACTCTCAAGCAGGAGGGGGCTTAATATCATTAGATAATGGGTTATCTTGGAAATGGATGGGACTTTTAAGTTTTGGAGAATTTGTTGTGATTGGTGATAAAATATATACAAGTGCGTATGATGGTTGTTTTTATAGTTGTCAGATTTCAGATTTTCAATAAACTGTTTAAATAGAAATCATCCAACTAAACAGCATTAAAAGTTACACTCGAGACAAATCTGATTTTGCAAATCAAGAAAACCCCTGTTGGCCTAAGCTTACAGAGGACTGTTGAGCAAAGCACTTGCTTTATCCGTTTATATTTGTAACATTTGACACCTATGTAAATCCCCAGCTAATCATTATTTGCAAGGCAGTTTGAAACTTACCTGATTTTGCAAACAAAAAAAATCCTTCTTTGCTGATTTGGAAAAAAACAAATATATTTACAAAAAATTTCTGATTATTAAGAAACTAAAATAAGCAAGTATAATTATATAAAATTGGTTTTACATACTTATAAATAAATCTTTAACATAAAAAACTCCTCAAAATGAATAAGCAAATTAAAAAGTTAAGTCTTGTATTAATTATCACATTTGCAAATCTGCTCATCAGCATATCAATATATGCACAATCACCACAAAAAATGAGTTACCAGGCAGTGATCCGTAACAGCAATAGTGATTTGGTTGTTTCTCAAGCTGTGGGTATGCGGATTAGTATTTTGCAAGGTTCGGCAACCGGAACGGAAGTATATACCGAAACACAAACCCCCACTACCAATGCCAATGGTTTGGTATGTATAGAAATTGGAATTGAAGCAGGTTTTTCAAGCATCAATTGGGCAGCGGGTCCTTATTTTATTAAGACTGAAACTGACCCAACAGGAGGTACCAATTATACCATCACCGGAACAAGTCAACTATTGTCTGTTCCTTATTCATTGAACGCTAAGACTGCCGAAACAGCAGATTATAACAATTTGACCAACCTGCCCACCTTAAATATTGCCAATTGGAATACAGCCTATGGTTGGGGAAATCATTCTACAGCAGGCTATTTAACCACTTACACCGAAACCGACCCGATATGGGTAGCGGCTTCAAACGACTACTATACAAAGAGCAATTTGCAGACGAGTGGTTTGTCTCTATTGCATTTCGACAATATCACTAACAAACCTACTACCTTATCAGGTTATGGTATAACAGATGCAATGACAACATCACATGTAGCAAATGGAATTACATCAACCAATATAAGCAACTGGAACACTGCTTTTTCTTGGGGAGATCATGCTTCAGCAGGATATTTAACCACTTACACAGAAACAGATCCGATATGGGTGGGAGCCTCAAACGATTATTATACAAAGAGCAATTTGCAGACGAGTGGTTTGTCCCTATTGCATTTCGACAATATTACCAACAAGCCTACTACCTTATCAGGTTATGGCATAACAGATGCCATGACAACATCTCATGTCGCCAATGGTATTACTTCAACAGATATTACCAACTGGAACAATAAGAGTAATTTTGATGGTAATTATTCGAGCCTGACCAATGCTCCTAATATTGCCAATACTGTTGATGCTAAAACTATTCAACTCAATACAAGCAATGCATCAAGTAGCCTTAATATAGTAAACAGTAGCTCAACCCCTGTTTTTAAGGTAGATGGTACAGGAAAAATGACAGGTGATGGAAGTGGGCTTTCCAATGTAAAGTCTCTTATTGCTTATGCAGGGGGAAATTCTAATGTTATAATTACTTCTTATAATCCTTATATTCCTACTCTTGTTACATATGTGGAAATTACTGTTCCTGGTCCTGGCATCATTCTTGCCCAGGCCACAGGATATATACAATGGAAGAGTACAAATGACGATTATTGCCGTATGAGCATTATCTCAGATGATATAGCAACCAATACGGCTGCTTTTGGCAACAATTACTATAGTTACCTGATGTTATCAGGCGATCATAATCTCACAGATTCTATAGATGAATATAATAATTTTGCCTATTCAAGGGTTTTTACTGTGAACACAGCAGGCACATACAGATATAATCTTTGGTCAGACAAAGGATATGCAAGATGTTATATACAAATTGCTGATGCCAATATGCAGGTATTGTATTTTCCAACCGGTGGAACTGGCAAAAATACGGATGCTATAAAAGAAGAAGAATTAATTGTACCCATTAATCCTAATAGTTTAGATGGAAAATAAAAACTTTTCCAATTAGAGTTATAAATGTTTATCCCCTCTTGGCCATAAATTATAAAAAATAAGTTGTGCAAAGCATTTGCTTTGTCCGTTTATATTCGTAACATTTGCCACCTATGTAAATACCCTATAAGCTGAATTCGCAATTCGGCTTTGAACAGCTTCAATTTTATTGTTGTATAGTGCTTCCTTAATTTTACAATTCAATTTATATCCATCACACTTTCACAATTTCCAATACTGTTTTTTTGATAAAACACATAGCCTTATTGCCTGTGGGGTTGGCCGGGACAAAACACGTAGCCATGCCCGCGTGAATGTCGTATTGCATAAAATTCTTACAAAGAAGTTTATCATGCTTTGTTTAGAATTTTTGCAATACGGCAGAGAGCGCCAGGAATTGTTTTGTCTTGAGTTTTTGTTACTTTTTGGTCAAGCAAAAAGTAAGTTGAAAAATCTATTTTTTGTTAGAAGGTATATAAAC
>DYDE01000188.1 GCA_020718065.1 Marinifilum sp.
TTTAGCTATCAGGTTTTGTAAAATATTAAATTAATAAATCATTTAATATTTATTTGTAAAACATCTATCATATTTTCCAATCTCTAAGATATAAAGACAATTAATGAAACGAAAACAATCAAATGAACAATACATAATTCAATTAGAAGAAAAAATCAAACAACTGGAAGCAACTAAACTTTTCCTAATTCAGATAATAGAAGATAGATAAGTGCAAATACCAAGGCAACGGCCTCAAGTTTCGAAGTAAAGGTACCGAACTTTAAAGCAAACGATAGAATAGAATTAATTAAACTGGTTGTAAATAAATAATATCAGATTCAACAATCTAATATTACGCCACGTACTTTCGAATCAAAACAGGTCACTTTCCTAAAAGAGGCTACTCAACGGGTGGCTTCTTTTTTTTGTTTTTAGTTGTTGCATTGATGTCTGTTTATTCAATCAAATAAAAGTGTTATGTTATTCTAGGATTATCATAACCCTAAAAATCTAACTATTGCACTGGAAAATTTACAGTCTGAATTTTTATTGTTACTTTTACATTAGATTAAAAGGATATAAACCTGTATTCTTTTATCAATACATTTATAGGAGTTGATAATTAATTACAGGTAGGGTTTCTTCAAATAAATAATTAAGATTATGACCAGACACTGTTTATACAAAAGCTTCCTACTTTTGATTTGCTTTTCCTGCACTTTTTTATCAAAAGGACAGGACAATATTGACAGCCTTCTATATATACTTAATAAGACAAACAGCGATACAAGCAAAATAAACATATACACAAAATTATGTATTGCTTATATTCCTACGGATCCTGATAAAGCATTGATTTATTGTGAAGAAGGGCTTACGCTGGCTCACAAAATTGATTATAAAAAAGGACTTGCTGATAGTTATGATAATATGGGTAACCTTTTTTGGATGCAGGGACAATATAGTAAAGCTTTGGATTATAATTTTAAATCTTTAAACATTAGAAAAGATCTTAAGGATGCAAAGGGAGTATCTAGGGTTTTTAATAATATTGGCATTATTTTCTATGATCAGGGCAACTATGAAAACGCATTGATTTATATAAAAAAATCAATAGACATCCTCAAGCTCTTGGATGATAAAAAGAGTTTAGCCACTCGTTATAACAATATTGGGCTTATTTATGAAAAACAAGGAATGTATGACAAAGCTCTTGAATATTTACTGAATTCTTTGAAGATTGCAGTAGAAGGAAATGAAAAAAAAATGATAGAACTTTGTTATAATAATATTGGTAATATCCACTTTGGCCAGGAAAATTATGAAAAGGCCCTGGTATATTATTTTAAATCTTTAACAATTGGGTATGAATTAAAAAACAAAATAGTAATAGCTACTTCTTTTGGGAATATTGGTAATGTATTTTATAAAAAAGGATTGTATGACAAAGCCATGGAATATTATATAAAAGAGTTGACCCTATCAGAAGAACTTGGCGATAAAAAATCAATAGCACGAAGTTACAACAAATTTGGAAGTGTTTTTAATATAAAGGGCAATTATAAAAAGGGAATGGAATATTACATGAAAGATTTGAAAATTTGTGAAGAAATAGGTGATCTTGATGGAAAAGGGCGCGCTTTATGCGATATTGCCGAATTACATTTAGTTCTTGCAGATTCTGTCCTTGTGAAAAAAAGTGAAAAAAACAGGCATTACGTGGAAGCTGTAAGTTTTGGCTTAAAATCGTTTAACCTTTCCTTGGAACTTAATGCTTTACCTCAGATAAAAAGTACTTCACAAGTTTTGTATAAAGCGTATAAATCAATTGGCGATCTTGTTCGTGCTCTAAAGTATGCCGAGTTATTCATAGCTTCCAACGATAGCATGTTTAAGGAAGAAAAAACCAAAGCTCTTGCAGAAATGGAAGCCAAATACCAAAATGAAAAGAAAGAAAAGGAACTGACCTTAAAAAGTAATGAATTGAATATTCAGAAAATCTCTATCCGCAATAAAAATATTATTATCTACGTGGTATTGACTGGTTTATTTCTTGCTGTGTTACTGATATTCGTTATTTTTGTGATGTATAAAAGGAATTATAAAGCATACCATTCTTTGGTTAGACAAAACCTTGAAATTTTAAGTAAAGAAAAAGAATTAAAAATACTTAAAGCAGGACATAAAGAAATAAACGAAATTCCAATTATTTCTATAGATATTAAATACAGTTCTTCTTTGCTTGGCAAAGAAGAGAAAAACAATATTATAAACCGTCTGGAAAGAATTTTGGATGAAAATAAGATTTATTTAAATCTTGGACTTACTATTGAGCAGCTTGCAGATAAAATAGAAGTACACAAAAAATATTTATCGCAGGTCATAAATGAAAAATACAACATGAATTTCAATAATTTTATCAACAAATACAGGGTAGAAGAAGCACGTCGTATATTAGCCGACACCGCCAATGATATACCCATCAAAAAATTATATCCTGAGTTAGGTTTTAAATCGTCTGAAACTTTTTACACGGCTTTCAAAAGTCATACAGGACTAACCCCTATCAAATTCAGGAACCTCGTAAAAAAACAAATGTTGTAAATAATTAAATAATTTATTTAATTAACACATAAACATATCTGAATATGCTGTTTTTGGATTAAGGAATTGCTTTATTCCTGAATCCACTCCCCCTCTCTTTTTATTTTGTATTCCTAAATCCAAACGTATTTATTTTTTTGGATTTAGGAATACAAAATACTTTTTTTGAATAGCACTTGCAACCAGCTTTAACTTTGTAAAATTAAAAATAATTAAAAAATCAAGAAAATCATGAAAAAACTATTCTTTATTATTCAATTTCTGTTTATTCAGCTAAACATGTTTTCGCAAACAGCGATAGACACTGTTTGGACAAAGAGTATAGGCTCTTCGGAGTTTTATATACAAGGCATACATCTGACCAAAGATAATAACAATAATATTATTCTATGTGGGTCAAAATCAGATGTTGAAACAGACAGTTCCTACATTGTAAAATTAAATCCAAACGGAGATATGCTATGGGAGAGATCGTTTTGTTATGGCGAGATGAATGAAGCCCTGGCAATAAACCATGATGATCTTGGCAATATCTATGCTGGGGTAGTTTCGAATTTTCCGGATAGCAGCAAACTGATAAAGCTCAGCCCCAATGGGGATGTTATATGGATAAAAGATATGTATGTTATAAGCGGAGTTACATGGATCTCCCCCTACGATATCTTTGTAGGTTCCTCATCATTAATTGTTGCTGCTGCAAGTTCAACTGGTTCTACATATCCTGAGCATTTTACTATTATGAAATATAATTTGGATGGGGATACTATTTTCACCAAAAGCCATCATATAAATAATTCAAGTTTTAGCATCCCGAGAAGTATCACCGAGGATTTAAACGGAAATATAATTTTTGCAGGTAAAAATAAACCATCCACAGGTAGATGGATTACTGTAAAGTGTAACCCACAAGGAAATTTGCTTTGGGTAAGGGATACAATTTTTGGAGAATTTGGTGGGGAGGCAAGGAGTGTTGTTACCGATAATATGAATAATATTATTGTAACAGGGGAAAAAGGACATCTGTTAAAATATTCATCTGATGGCAATTTAATATTTGCCAAAGGGCTTAAAAGTGGAGGGGTTACAGATACCACATTCGGTGAAAGGGTTTTGTATCATAACAATCAGTTATATGTTATAGGTCTTAGTTATAGCACGCATTCTGGTGGGGCACCCCCTTATTCATTTATTGGGAAGTATAATAATAATGGAGATACTATCTGGACTTATAATTTTTCTTATGGGATGATGCCAATGGCTTTTGACGGTGCATTTATATCAGACTCAAATTTAATAGTGGCTGCTACAACATTTGATATTATTAGTCATCAGGATGCTACAAAATTATTTAATTTCAGAATCTCTGAGTTAAGCAATATTACTGAGGTTATCAGTGAAATTAATGTTATTGTTTATCCCATTCCTGCCACGGATGAGCTAAATATAGCTGCTAGTTCCAATATTAAAAACATTATGATTTTTAATCTAGTTGGACAGGTTATATTTAATGAAAATTTAAATAAAAAACAGACGAAAATAAACACTTCAAAATTTGAAACAGGAATATTTCTGGTAAAGGTGGCAACAAAAGAAGGAAGTATAACAAAGAGAATTTCAGTAGTAAACAATTAAATTTTTTATTAAAAAATTACATTATTAAACATAAATAAATAGTATGAAAAAATTAATTATTATAGTACAATTTCTGTTTTTACAGATAAACATATTTTCCCAAACAGCAATAGATACTGTTTGGGCAAAGAGAATCGGACCCACAGGATATCGAATAGTAGGGCTCCATCTTACCAAAGATAATAACAATAATATTATTATATGTGGATCAAAAAAACAACCCGGCATTTCAGACAGTTCTTACATTGTAAAATTAAGCCCAAACGGAGATGTACTCTGGGAACGGTCATTCCATTATGGTACATCAAATGTGTGCCCGGCAATAAACCACGACGATCTTGGCAATATTTATGCAGGCGTAACCTCTAGTTCTCCAGATAATGCGAAACTAGTAAAGTTTAGTCCTGATGGGGATGTTATATGGATTAAAGATTTGTATGTTATAAGCGGAGTTACCAAGATCTCCCCCAGCGATATTTTTGTGGATTCCGCATCATTTATCGTTGCTGCTGCAAGTTCCACCGGTACTCCATATCCTAATCATTTTACCATTATGAAATACAATTTGGATGGGGACACTATTTTCACAAAAAGCCATCATATAAATAACTCCAATAATTGCAAGCCAAGAGGGATCACTCAGGATTTAAACGGGAATATAATTTTTGCAGGCAAAAATTCCCCACCAAGCTCCCCTTCCAGTAAATGGAATACTGTAAAGTGCAATCCACAAGGGGATTTGCTTTGGGTAAGGGATACTGCTTATGGAGAATTTGGCGGGGAGGCAATGAGTGTCGTTACTGATAATATGAATAATATTATCGTAACAGGGGCGAAAGGACACTTGTTAAAATATTCTTCAGATGGTGTTTTAATCTTTGACAAAGGGCTTATAAGTGGAGGGGTTACAGATACTACTTTCGGTGAACGGGTTTTGTATCATAATGATCAGTTGTACGTTATAGGTCTTTGTTATAGTCAGTTTGGTGGAGGGGCAACACCATATTCATTTTTAGGTAAGTACAATTGTAATGGGGATACTATCTGGACATATAATTTTTCTTATGAAGGGGCGATGACAATGGCCCATGATGGGGCATTTATAACGGACTCTAATTTAATAGTAGTTGCAACAACATATGATGTTATCAACGATCTGTCGGTTACAACATTATTTAACTTTAGATTCTCAGGGTTCGACAATATAGCGGATGTTGTCAGCGAAAGAAGTATTGCTGTTTATCCTAATCCTGCAAAGGATGAAATAAGCATTGATGCAGATTTAAATATTAAAAACATTATTATTTTCAATATGACAGGACAGGTTGTATTTAATGAAAATTTAAATACAAAACAGATTATAATAAATACTTCAGGTTTTGAAACGGGTATGTATATAGTAAGGGTAGAAACAAAAGAAGGTATTGTTACAAAGAAATTTTCGATAATAAACAAATAATACTACGCTTCAATTTTTATTTCAAATTAAAATTTTTATAACCCGTTACAACTTTAGCATATTTTTAAATAAATTAACCACTTTTAAGATACCAATTAATTTCATTCACAAAATACCCCTCTGTTTTTCATGTTAATTGATTTAGTTTATGATTTGATACATATAAAACGAGGGGTATTATTTACATTTAAAATTTTTGAAAAATGAAGACAAATTATTTGATAGATGTAGATAATTTATTTAATTATATAAATAGTGCTGAGAAAATGATAATTATTGATGTTCGAAATAAGGAGGCATTTGAAGAAGAACATATCCCGAGAGCAATAAATATACCCTTTGAAACAGTTTCACCTGAAAAAATATCACAATTTGATAAGCAGTATTTATATATAATTTATGGAGAAAATGGGGATTTTAATGATTCAAGCAAAATGACATTCAGAATGCTCCGGATGGAATTTAAGGTGAGAGAATTAATTGGAGGAATAAAATCGTGGAAATGTAGTGAATATAAAACAACAGGAACAGAAGTGATAGATGATTTGTAGTTTGTCATTATTTTAAGGAATAT
>DYDE01000189.1 GCA_020718065.1 Marinifilum sp.
TTCTGATAAAAATTTATTTAGGTACAACAGGGGATAAGCATATTTTATTTTATCAATTATCTTATTATTATTTTATTCTATTTTTGTTTGAATGACAAAATTTAAATGACGCATAATAGCAGTTTGCCAGCCTCCGGTTGATAAATCTAAAACCCCAAAACTATAAAAATAAAGTGATATTAACAAATTTGATAAAGTTTGTTATTGGTCTTAAAATTATTAAAACTCCATTTTTTTAATATTTTAGGACATTCCTTAGTGGGCTTAAATCTGGTTAATAAAAATGCAATTACAAATTGCAGCATTCTAAAAGCTGAATTGCAAATTCAGCATAGCTGGGCTTAGCTGGGGGTACCAACAAATATAGATTTATCAATTATTGTTCCTTCGCATTGTAACGAGCTAATTACAAAGTAAACTTTCAATGCAGTTGTTTTTTTATTAATACTTTAAAAGTTTAATAAAATTAGTGTTATTTTTTAAAATAACTTTTAATAAATACATACCACTTGGAAAATTATTAATGTTAATTCTATTTATATTCACATCCACTTTTTGATTTGAATACAGAAGATCACCTTTCAAGTTGAATATGTCGATTTGTTCAATGGGATTTTGAATATCATTATTTTCAATATTAATATACTGATCAGCAGGATTTGGGTAAACAATACAATTTAATATATTATTATTAACTTGATTTATTGATGTTAATAATCCTGTTTTGAAGGATGAATACCAACTTTCATGTCCTGCCACTATGTCGACATTTTTATAAGCCAAAGAATCATATGCGGTAATTGCAATTGTATCAGATAAATAGTTTGGGAAAAAGTATGAAGTTATATTCCCCAAATCTATATTATATTGAAAATTAAAACCATCAAAATGACCATAATATAATTTATATCCCTTTATATCATTTTCCCTGTTTGTATCCCAGCTTAAATTGAAACCTCCACTAACAGGAGTTGCAATAAAATTAGCAGGAGGTGTAACTGGGCAATTTGTATTTGGTGTAATACGGAAAGGGCTAACAATAACTTCTCCAAGGTTAATGTCATCATAATAATCCCAGATCAAATTTCGTATTGAATTAAGGTCGGTTACACCCCAATAATTATAGGAAGCATTAATATTCAGGGATGAGTTATTTTTGAAGTTAAAAGTTGTATTTTGGAAAATATTAGAATTAATTACTGAAAAAGGTTGATCGTCAACTTCTCGCACAATACCAATATTATTATTTACAATTGCAACATTCGAAAAATTGCCACTTAGGATAGTAATTCCTGTTCCAGAGCCAGGTCCAATTATTGTTGAATTAGTCAGATTTCCTATCTGATATCCCATTAGTGTTGTGTTGTTTTTTTTAATAATGCTCTGATCAATATTAATTGTTGACCACCATTGATTAGATGGATTCGTTACAGAAGATTCGAAAGATGTGTTTACAATAATACAGCGATTGATATCAAAAAAAACTTGACATTGTTGAGTAGTATTTGTATTATTAAATGCAGAATTTAAGATTTTGCAATCATTTATAATACATTTTCCATAAATTGTACTAAACGTGCAGTTGGAGCAAATTAAATTGCTTAATTCTATTCTAGAGTCATACATTGCACTTCCTCCACATTTGAAAGTTGAATAACTAACATTAGAATTTTTTACATAGATACCAAAGAGATTTAAATTTAATGTTCTTGAATCAAAATCACACAATTTTATTGTTGAACTGTCAATAGTTATTGAAGAATTATTTGCGCTATATAAGTTTTTAATGTCAGTATTTAATATATTTATTTTTTTTAAAAGCAAAATTGAATTTGCTGCTTCATTAATTAAAGATGAATTTTTTATATAAATCGACCTTGATAAAAGTGTATTATTACTAGTTCCTTGGACAACTATAGCTTTTTCTCCATTTGAAAATGATGAATACGAAAATCCGCAACTACCTAAATTAACATCTACCAATCTGACCATCGTAACACCTGTAGATATTCCGTTTGAACATATAAATTTAATGCTATCAACAGGTGTTCCATTCGCAATAATAGTGCCTTTAACTAAAATTTCAAACGAACCAGTATACTCAACAACAACACCCGGATTAATAGTTAGAGTATATCCTATAGGTATCTGAACGTTTCCCACAACACGATATGGACTTCCTGATTGAGTCCAAATCTGATTAGAAAAATATGCACCACTGACGTTGGTTTGTGCTATAGCACTATTAATTGTAAAAAATACCAACAACACGAAAAAAAATTTTGTTTTCAAATGAATGGTTATTAAATGTTTATTATTAGAATGACCGCTAACTTTGTTATATGTCCGGAAAAATCGTTCAAAGCACGCTATTTTGGGTGGCTTTAAATGGTTTTTGCCGTTTTTATAATACAAAGATAATCTTTTTTGTTATAAATCATCAAAAGGCGATTTTATCTTACCTAAATGTTTTTCTGAGACATGTATACATATTTCAGTTGTTTTGGAATTTTTATCACCCAGTAATTCCAGAATGCAACATAAATCCTTTCCCGATTCCAATAAATGAGTTGCATATAAGTAACGCAACCAAAGCAGCGTCAATTAGTGTTTTATTATTATACTTACGCTTATTACAATCTTTTTATATCATTGTCAACAATATTGGCCGTTTCTTCAGACAAACCAATCGTAGCTGTTGACCCAGAGTTAAATTTTAAATAATCTGCTTCAATACCGTCACTGAAAATTACACCATTTGCTGGCATCAGCGATTCAATGGTTAAATGGAGACCTTTTCTTATAATACCTGCTGTAATTCCTGTCTGGGTTCTTTTACTTTGAAAAGGTTCACGCACCGCAAATAGCAATTCATTCTCTTTCAATTTCGGCCTTTTGAGCTCCAGATTCTTTTCAAATAAACCTGTTACTCCATAGGCCATATTAAATACAGAACTCAACCAGCCCGTTGAACCTGCCTGAGTGGATACGATTAAGCCACTGGACGATTGTTCTTCAAGTTTGCTATTGTATGTTATCTTATATCGTGCAGAAATATGAGTGGCTGCTCCTATAAATAAATCATTAAAAGCAAGGAGCCTTTGTCCGTCATTTAATTTTGCTTCTGCAAACCGCATGGTCTTCGATTGGTATTTGTTTTCGATTACTTTTTCTACTCCTGTAATAAAATTGGTAGGATCAAATGGTAGCAACACTCCATCATACCTCTCTTTATCAGGGTTAACTGCTACAATTGGAATCCCTTTAGAATATTTGGCTGTGTTTGCAACAAGCCCATCTTGTCCTATTACCACGATTACGTTCTTTTCCGAAAAAATATAGGAAGATACAAAACTCCTTTCTACGATCTTGTGCTTTATTATTTTTGAAAGCTGTGTTTGTATTGAATTAAGTGAAGAATGAAAAATCTCATGCTCAAGCACATATTCATCAAAATTACCGCCTTGTTTTTCATCATACAATTGAGCCTTTGCTTTTGAGTTTTGTTTTGCTACTTTTTGAACTCCAGCCTGGTTTTCGATGTAAAACTGCGCCTGTGACTTTGTATTAAAACGCTCAATCAACGACTCCAGCCTAGTCTTGTTTTTTACAATGATGGCGTACTCTACACTCATTTTTTTGTTTCTTTGTGTCCTGATAACAGCGAGTCCAACAATTCAGGACTGATATTCAAATTGCCAATTTTATCCGCATTTTCTGCAAGTTGACGGAATGCCAATGCAATATTGAATTTCGGATCAGGATTATTGCTCAGTGCTGTTATCATTTTCCAGTCCATTTCTTTATATGGTTTGAGTGTTGCCTCAATCACATATCCTTGTGTTTCAGCTATTGCTCTTTCATTTGCTGTCTTTTGCTCAATAAGCAGTTTCTTCTGATTCTCAACCGAAATATCTGCTTCTACCTGCATCTCTCTCAGCTTTCTTTGGTTATCAGCATTCTGTATCTTGGTTTCCATTTGCTTTTCTGCAATCTGCTTGTTTTTCTCTTCCACTGCTATTTCAGTATTCAACTCACTTTCTCTGATCTTTCTTTCCTGCTCTACAGCAAAATTTCTTCGTTCATAAACTGCCTGATCTGCTTCTTGCTGCAATTTTTCTCTTGTTTCTGTTTCCAATGCCCTTGCCATATCTGGGGTGGCTGTAATAGCAAGAATGTTTGCACCCAGAATTTCAATACCGAGCATTCCAATTGCTGCAGAGGATTTCAATCCCTCGAGTATTTGCTCTTCAATAGATTTTGCCGAACGAATGGCATCTTTCAGTTTTATCCCATGTATAAATGATGAGGTTGCTGTTTGCGCCTCATTAATGATTCGTTGGTTCAATTTTTCAATGTCATTCTTCTTATATAATCCATTGTCGTTTACCGTAAAATCCAAAGTGTCTGCTAATGTTTTGGGATTGCTGATCTTATAGCTAATCTGTCCCTGTATTGAAATAGTCTGATAATCATTGGTCGATTCATTAAATATAAAAGGCAAATCATTGCTTCCCATCGGAATAGCAACAATGGAGCTGCTGGGAGCAAAATAGAAAAACGAAAGTCCGCGTCCTTCTTTTTTTACATTTCCATTCTTATAATGCAAAACATAAGTCATGGAATCAAATTTAATGTGTTTTATTCCGAACATATTTTCTGGTTTTTATGATTACTGAATTACTATTTTATAAAAGTAAAAATACAAACTATTTCGCTTGATTCATTTATTTTTAATTCTCTTACAAAAAATTATAACAAATAATTTCTTTTGTAATACTGTTAAAAGGACTTCTATCAAAGAGATTTTTAAACTTCTTCAATAAAATTTCTAAAATTGCTGTCAATCTTTTCTTCTTTCCCGAAAATATAATAAAAAATGTAAAAGTGAGGAATTGCTATCATTTTGTTAACCAAAATAAGTCGTAAGTGGGGAAAATACCTATCATTTAAATTCTGAAATGCAAAAGAAAAGTCTGAAATGCAAAAGAAAAGTTTTGAAGTGCAAAAGAAAAATCCGGAAATACAAAAGAAAAGTTCGGAAGTGCAAAAGAAAAGTTCCGAAATGCAAAAGAAAAGTTCGGAAGCACAAAAGAAAAGTTTTGAAGTGCAGAAGAAAAGTTCAGAAGTGCAAATGAAAAGTTCGGAAATACATATGAAAAGTTTTAAAGTTCAAAAGAAAAGTCCGGAAATGAAATGTCAGAGTTTTGAAAGGCAATGCGAAATTTTAGAAGTTGAATGTCAAAGTTCAAATGTGTAATTAAGATGTTGTAACTCATTTATTATTCTGCAATTGTTCCATTTGAATACACTTCCATTATAGTAACCAACCTGAGTACAACAACCGAGGGAGCTTTTCGGTTGGTTTAAAGTAATAAATTAGTAAACTACATTCAAAAAGTTCAGCCTCCGGGCTGAACTTTTTTGTTTTATTGCTGAAAACTATCTGTTATAGGCTCAATGATTTCAGAAAACTTCTGAAACAATTCAGTTCAGGGCTTGTTAACTTCAGTTGCTAGCTCGAAAACTTCAGCTTTTTGCTCGGATGTGTTAGTTCTGAGCTCGGTAACTTCAGTTCAGAGCTCGGTAACTTCAGCTCAGAGCTCGGAGATTTCAGTTCTGAGCTCGGTGATTTCAACTTTTTGCTCGGTTGTGTCAGTTCTGAGCTCGGTAACTTCAGCTCAGAGCTCGGTGATTTCAGTTCTGAGCTCGGAGATTTCAGTTCTGAGCTCGGTAACTTCAGCTCAGAGCTCGGAGATTTCAGTTCTGAGCTCGGTGATTTCAGTTCTGAGCTCGGAGATTACAGCTTTTTGCTCGGATGTGTCAGCTCCAGGCTCGGTGATTTCAATTCGTAAGCCGCAGATATTTATTGTTTTACAAAAAAAATAGACTTTTTAGCGTTTTTAATTAGCAAATAATAAATTGCTGTTATTAACATAACTAAGCTCAAATTCATAATTTTTTATTTACCCCGTTGTGTGAAGTTTGTAACTTCGCACGCTATAATTCGTAGTTTGCAACTACAAATAAAATAACATCTTCAAAACATTTATTTTGAATTAATATTTTCTTCTATTGTTAGTTAAAAACCAACCTTTATTAAATTCGTAGATACAATCTACGAACAACTTCTCTGTCGCTCAACGTACACTATACAATAAACTACAAATTACGATCAACTAGATTCACAAAAAAGGTATTTAATTTTGGTGAGATTTGGTGTTTTTGTGCTTTGGTGGCATTTTTAATTTTCTTCTGACTTCCCCCCGTTGTGTGAAGTTTGTAACTTCGCACGCTATAATTCGTAGTTTG
>DYDE01000042.1 GCA_020718065.1 Marinifilum sp.
TTTTCAAGCATAACAAAAGAGCCACTTTTTGTAGCTACATCTAATAAATTAATTTTAGATAAAGAGTTAAAGATTGTTAAACCTTGTGTGCTCTTTGAGATTACTTGAAACTTATTTTCATTGGGTTTCAATTTAATTTCTTTGCTCGTTTGTGCATTTGCAACAAATAATGAAGCAAAAAACACAATCAATAAGCATGTAGTGATTTTTTTCATAAAATTTTTTCGTTTAAAATGATTTAGTTTATAAATAATTATTTGACTATGTAAATTTAAAAAATAAAAATTAATAATTATGAAAAATAATAATAATATTGAATTATTCAGAAGCATTAAAAATATGAGCTTATGAAATACATTTATATATGTATAATACTTAATTAAAATCTTTTTTTTTAGTAATTAAAAAATAACATATTTTAGCTGTTTATTATAATAAAAGATACATTGCAATACAGAAAAAACCAAAATCAAAGCGACCCAAAGCCTTTTATCTATTAGCTTTGGCAGCATAATGGGTAAGAAATAGATATTTTGAAAAGCTTTATTCTTTGATTTAAAAAATAAAAATTGAAAGTATTTGACAAACACTATAATACAATTTGGCTTGATGAAAACAATAATGAAATTGTAAAAATCATTGACCAACGTTGGCTACCGCATAAATTTGTTATTGAAAATATAACAACACATGATGAAATGTGTGTTGCTATTAAAGATATGCATTTGAGAGGAGCTGGAATTATTGGGGTTGCTGCAAGTTATGCAATTTATTTAGCTGTTTTGGAAGCTGTAAAATATCTAAACTTTAATAAATATTTGTCTGAAGCAACCATTAGAATTATGAATACACGTCCTACAGCAGTAAATCTGCAATGGGGGATTAAGAAATCATTAATTGAAGTAAATAAAGCCAATACAATTGAAGGCAAAATAATAGCTGCCAGAAAAATAGCTTTGAAGATTGCGGATGATGAAACAGATACCTGTATTAAAATAGGGGATTATGGTTTAAAAATAATAGAAGAGATTAGCAGTAATAAAAATGGAGAAACTGTTAATATTTTAACTCACTGTAATGCTGGCTGGTTGGCTTTTGTTGATTATGGTTCTGCTTTAGCTCCAATATATTTTGCACATCGGAAAGGAATTAAGGTTCATGTTTGGGTAGATGAAACTCGTCCTAGAAACCAGGGAGCTAGTCTTACAGCTTGGGAACTCGGGATGGAGGGCGTTCCTCATACTTTGATTGTTGATAATGCCGGAGGACATTTGATGCAACACCAATTAGTTGATATGGTTATTGTTGGTTCAGACAGAACAACTCTAAATGGAGATGTTGCGAATAAGATTGGTACTTATTTAAAAGCGCTTGCTGCTAAAGATAATAATGTCCCTTTTTATGTTGCATTACCTACTTCTTCTATTGATTGGGATATTATTAATGGAATAAACACAATTCCTATTGAAGAACGAACACCTGATGAAGTGAAATTTATTTATGGAATTGATGACCATGGGGTAAACACTAAGATTAATATTGCTCCTGAAAGCACAAATGCACTTAATTATGGTTTTGATGTAACTCCTGCAAGATTGATAACTAAATTAATTACGGAAAAAGGAGTTGTTGATGCAAATAAAGAAAGTATCAGCAGGTTGTCCCATCTATTATAAGTTAAAACATAGAACTTTTAAAAATTATATTTATTTGCAATTGAAAAATCTACTTTGAATCGATAGGGAAGTAAGGCATCTTCCTTAGCATAATCGACTCCTATTCGAGTAGTTGTTTCAATTTCACTGTTGTTAAAGACAATTCCTTTGTCTTCCAGCCAAATTGTATTGTTTGTTAATTCAATTCCTGAATGAATAGTGGTGATACCTAGTATTTTTGCAACTTTTCCAGGACCATTTGCAAACTCTTTGGTTATTTTTGTTTTACCAGCTCTTTGAAGCATTAATTCAATGCCTTCAGTGGGGTGTATTGCTCTAATAAGGATAGCATGAGGAATATCTTTTTTATTTGTTACTATATTAAATAATGCATGCATTCCATAACATAAATAAACATAGGCATCCCCACCTTTATTATACATAACTTCTGTTCGTTTTGTCCTTCTGTTATTGTATGCATGAGATGCTTTGTCAGTTATTCCAGCATATGCTTCAGTTTCAGTTATAATACCGCCAGTTAATCTTTTGCCATCAATCTTGGTAAATAGATATTTACCTATTAAATCCTTTGCAAGATATACAACATCATCATTTAAATAGTATTGTATAGGTATTTTTGACATACTACAAAACCCGATCGTTCTATTATATGATTAAAGAAAGCTATAAGGTAATAAAATTATTTTTTTAAAATTTCACTTAATTTTGCATCAAGGTCATCTCCTCTTAACCCTTTTGCAATTATTTTACCTTCTTTATCAATTAAAACAGTAAAAGGAATCCCTTTTACATCATATAATACTGCAGCTTCCGATTGCCAGTATTTTAAATCACTAACGTGTATCCAGTTTAAACTGTCTTTTTTGATACATTCTACCCAGGAGTTCTTGTATTTATCAAGAGAAACGCCATATATTTCAAAACCTTTATTTTTGTATTTATTATAAATCTTTTTCATATTTGGTATTTCTTTTTTACATGGACCACACCAAGATGCCCAAAAATCTATAAGCACAATTTTTCCTTTAAGTGAAGATAAAGCAATAAGTTTTCCTGTAGAATCAGGCAAATTAATATCTGGAGCAATTTGTCCCTCTGCTAATTTGATAACATCACTTACTCTTTTGTGTATTTCTGCTACAAATATGTTATTTGTATAATCTTTATATAGTACACTGTCTAATTTACGGTATGTTTCAAAGTCATTAACAAAATCTAATTTATCAATAAAGAATAAACAGGATAGAGAATGTAAATTATTTAATATAACCTTATTAATGATATCCCTTTGTTTTAGAATTAGGCTGTTATATTCACTTTGAAGAGCAGGTAATATTTCATTGATATTTGGTTTGTCTTTGTTTTGAAGGTATATTGTGTTTAGACTATCAATTTTTGTGACAATAATTTTTATTTCTTTTTGTGTATCATAAATCAATTTTGAATCTGATGAACCTTTAATTGTTAAACTCTCTATCAAATTTTTAGTATCAGCGTTTATAGTTACAGTTTGTCCTGGGGACAATACAAGCATTAAGGTAGTTGTGTCATTTAGTTTTAATTGATAGACGGCTGTTTGTTTTATTTCTGTTTTAATAAGAAAATCACCACTTTTTGAAAAAACTGCTGAATCCATTTTATTTATTGTTTGTCCATATTCAAGTAAAAATACTGATGCGAAAACATTATTATTTATTTTACCTTTAATTTTTGTAATCTCACTTTTTTGTGAAAAAGAGTTTAGAAATAGAAATAAAAAAAATACAGATATAGCTAAATGTTTATAATTTAATAACTTCATTGGTTTAAGTGTTTAAAATACATAATATTGTTGAAAATTTTAAAATGCTAAAATTACATACATTTTATTAATTGAGATTAATTAACATAAAATTTAATAATTTTTTTTGATTGTGTGTTTGTTTAATATTAATTTTGATACATAAAAATAGGAAAGAACATTATGGAAGCTAAATTTTCACCCAGAGTTAAAGATGTGCTGACATACAGTCGCGAAGAAGCAATGAGATTGGGTAATGATTATATAGGACTAGAACATTTATTACTTGGTATCATTCGCGAAGGAGAAGGAATTGCTATTCACATACTTACAGCGCTTCGGGTTAATCTTAATGAATTAAGAAAATCAATTGAACAGGCTATTAAAAAGAATTCATCTATCCCACGTCATATTGATAATATTCCTTTGATTAAGCAAGCAGAAAAGGTTTTGAAGGTTACCCTTTTTGAAGCCAGAACATTTAAAAGCGAATTAATAGGAACCGAACATCTTCTGTTATCTATACTTAAAGATAAAGATAACTTAGTTACAAAAACACTCCAAAATAATTATAATGTGGACTATGATGCTGTTAAAGATGAGTTAATTTCTATTATTTCAGATAAAAGCGAATTTAAACCTAAGGAAGATTTTAAAGATGATATATCTAAAGGTTCTTCTGATGATGAATATATGGATGAAGAAAAAGGTGGTTTTGGCGGATCTGTTAAAAAACCTACAGATTCTAAATCTAAAACACCTGTTTTGGATAATTTTGGAAGAGATTTAACAAAAGCTGCAGAAGAAAATCGCTTAGACCCTGTTGTGGGAAGAGAGAAAGAATTGGAAAGAATTGCACAGATACTTAGTAGGCGCAAAAAGAACAATCCTATTCTTATAGGGGAGCCTGGAGTTGGTAAATCTGCTATTGCAGAAGGGCTGGCATTAAGAATTGTCCAAAGAAAAGTGTCAAGGGCTTTATTTAATAAAAGAGTAGTCACTCTTGACCTGGCATCTCTTGTTGCAGGTACAAAATATCGTGGACAATTCGAAGAACGTGTTAAAGCTGTTCTTAATGAATTAGAAAAAACAGCAGATATAATTTTATTTATTGATGAGATTCATACTTTGGTGGGTGCAGGTGGTGCGTCTGGTTCATTAGATGCTTCAAATATGTTTAAGCCAGCTCTTGCAAGAGGAGAAATTCAGTGTATAGGAGCTACTACTCTTGATGAGTATCGTCAATACATTGAAAAAGATGGAGCTTTAGAAAGACGTTTTCAAAAAATTATCGTTGAACCTACTTCAACTGACGAAACAATTGATATTCTCAATAATATTAAAGAAAAATACGAAAATCATCATTTGGTAACCTATACCGATGATGCTATTAAAGCATGTGTATATCTTACCTCCAGATATATTAGCGACAGATGTTTACCTGATAAAGCAATTGATGCAATGGATGAAGCAGGATCGAGGGTACATATTACCAATATTAATGTTCCTGCTGAAATTATTAACATAGAAAAAAGTATTGAAACAGTTAAGCTTGATAAAACAAAAGCTATTAAAAGTCAGAAATACGAAGAAGCTGCTAAATACAGAGATACTGAACGTAATTTATCAGAAGAATTAGATAAAGCTAAAAAAAATTGGGAAGAGGATGCTAAACTTCATAAAGAAACAGTATCAGAGGAAAATGTTGCTGAAGTTGTTGCTATGATGACGGGTGTTCCTGTTCAAAGAATTGCTCAAAACGAGAGTAATCGTCTTATTAATATGGAAGATGAATTGGCTGGTTCTGTTATTGGTCAGGATGACGCTATAAAAAAAGTTGTTAAAGCAATAAGAAGAAACAGAGCAGGATTGAAAGATCCTACTAAGCCAATTGGTTCTTTTATATTTTTAGGTCCTACAGGTGTTGGAAAAACTCATCTTGCTAAAGTTCTTTCAAAATATTTATTTGATTCGGATGATGCTATTATTCGTGTTGATATGAGCGAATATATGGAAAAATTCGCAGTATCACGACTGATAGGAGCTCCTCCTGGATATGTTGGATACGAAGAAGGTGGTCAACTTACTGAAAAAGTAAGACGCAAACCTTATTCTGTTGTTCTTTTAGATGAAATTGAAAAAGCACATCCTGATGTATTTCATATTCTTCTTCAAGTATTGGATGATGGTCAACTTACCGACAGTCTTGGAAGAAAAGTTGATTTTAAAAATACAATAGTTATTATGACTTCTAATATTGGCTCAAGACAATTAAAAGATTTTGGTCAGGGGGTAGGTTTTAATACCAATGCAAAATCATCTGGTTCTGATGAATATGCAAGAAGCATTATTGAAAATGCACTTAAAAAGGCTTTTGCTCCAGAATTTTTGAATCGTATTGATGATGTAGTTGTTTTTGAATCATTAAAACGTGAGGATATTCATAAAATAATTGATATTGAACTTTCAAGTTTATTGAAAAGGATTACCAATATGGGTTATCAGGTTAAAATTAAACCTGAAGTTAAAGATTTTATAGTAGAAAAAGGTTGGGATGCCCAATTTGGCGCACGTCCGCTTAAACGAGCTATTCAAAAATACATTGAAGATCCGCTTGCTGAAGAGATTATTAAAGCAACATTAACTCAGGGAGACACTATTTTACTTTCTTTTGATGATAAAAAGCAGGAAATAAAAATAAAAATTACAAAGAATTCAAAAAACGAAAAAAACAAAGAACTATTGGAAAACTAGTAAACTTAGTTTAACAAAAACTGAAAAGACCGTATTTTATATGCGGTCTTTTGTTTTTTTTATGAATAATGTTTGTTTAAATAATCAATGGAGGGAAATAAAAAATGGGTAAGCACCTCATATCGCATCGCTCGACCATTTACCCTTGCTTCCTTCCGAACCTGGGGGAGTTCAACAGGAGCTGATCGTATAAGACTTACCCGCTGCAAAATTAACATTTTTCATATTAATACCAATATTATTTTATATTTTTTTAAAACACTTATTACATTTTATTAATTTTGTTGCAAATAAATAAAAAAAATTATGAACACAAATATTGAAAAGCCAAAAAATCAAATGTTGAAACCTGCAATGAACTATGGTTTAGTTTTTGGTGCAATTCTAGTTGCCTTTTCTGTTTTAACATGGGCACTTAATATGATGTTGGAATCATATATTTCTTATATTAATTATCTGCTCATGATTGTTTGTTTGTATTTCTTGGGAAGAAAATATAGGGATGAACATGCTGGAGGATTTATCACTTATGGAAAAGCATTTAAATTTAGTGCCTTAACATTACTTTTCACCTCATTTATTTTAGGTTTTTATACTTTTATTTTCTATAAATTTATTGAACCAGGTATGATTAATGTAATATTAGAAAAGTCCAGAGAGGCAATGTTAGAAAAAAGTTCGGATCTTACTGAAGAGCAAATTGATATGGCAATTGAAATGCAAAAGAAATTTATGACTCCTTTGATGATGTTTTTTGGTTCAATGATTGGTATTTACTTTTTTGGAATTATTTTTTCTCTTATCACCTCCATATTTGTTAAGAAAAAAGACGATACATTTAGTGATTCTTCTATACAACAGCCATTAAACTAGTTTCTTATTTATTTTTAAAATTTCAACATGAATATTTCTGTAGTTGTTCCACTTTATAATGAGGATGAATCATTACCAGAACTTACCGAATGGATTGTAAGGGTAATGAATGAAAATCAGTTCACTTATGAAATTGTTTTTGTTGATGATGGCAGTAGCGATAATTCCTGGAAAGTTATAGAGTCTCTTTCCAAAACAAATCCAAATATCAAAGGTCTTAAGTTCAGAAGAAATTACGGTAAATCTGCTGCTCTTAATTGTGGTTTTGAAATGGTACAGGGTGATGTAGTTATTACTATGGATGCAGATCTTCAGGATAGTCCCGATGAAATACCTGGTCTTTATAAAATGATTAAAGAGCAAAACCTCGATATTGTTTCTGGTTGGAAAAAGAAACGTTACGACCCTATTACAAAAACAATACCTACCAAAGTTTATAATTGGGCTGCGCGTCGTATGTCGAAGATTAAATTGCACGATTTTAATTGTGGGTTGAAAGCTTATCGGTTTGAGGTTATAAAAAGCATAGAGGTTTATGGCGAAATGCATCGTTATATTCCTGTAATTGCCAAATGGGCTGGTTTCAGAAGAATTGGTGAGAAAATTGTAATTCATCAAAAAAGAAAATATGGCACAACTAAATTTGGCTTCGAACGTTTTGTTAATGGTTTTCTCGATCTCTTAACAATTTCCTTTATTGGTAAATTTGGTAAACGTCCTATGCATATTTTTGGACTGATTGGTACTCTTTTGTTTTTGATTGGTTTTGGTATAGCTGTTTATCTTTCTTATGCAAAATTTGTATGGTTACAATATAGAATGACCGACAGACCTTTGTTTTATTTTGGTATGCTTGCCATTATACTTGGTACCCAATTATTTTTAGCTGGTTTTATCGCCGAAATGATTTCCCGCAGCTCCTCTGAAAGAAATAAATATTTGATTGAGAAATTTATTAATGCTGAAAATATTATTAGAAAATCATAGTTCTATTACTTGGTTTTTCTCTTGAAATGTAAAAAAGTTCAGCTAATCTCTTTTATTGACAGTAATTCAAAAGTATTATTTGTTTAAAACAATTAATTATTTAGATATTTTTTCTTAAATTTGATTTTCATTAAATCAAAAATTCAAGTTGTTATTTAAGAACGTCTTTATTGGTATTTTATTATTTTGCTTATTTGTATTCAATGGCATAATAGCAAATGCCCAAAACCTGAAGTTTAGAATATACTCAGTCGAACAGGGTTTGTCGCAAAGCACTATCAATTATATTCCTCAGTTCGTAGTAAAAACCAAGTATCACGAATGGAAAGGTGATAGAAAACAAATTGACGATGGACTGGTGGTGGAAATTAGAGTATAGTGGGTTTTACTATTTTTTTAATTATAACCTGATTGTCTTTTAAAATAATTTTTACTAAATAAAAACCATTGCTTTTATCCGAGAAATCAATGATGATATTGTTATTAGTTATATTATTCTCTTGAAAAATAACCTTTCCTAAAGTATTATATATAGTTATCGTTTTAACAGGCAATAAAAGATCATTGATGATTTGAATGGATATGTTGTTAACAATGGGATTTTGAATTAGTTTTATATCTTGTTCAATATTATTTTCTATAATACTTGTTTGAAAATCGCAAGGTTGTAGTTCACTTTGCACAATAATGCTGTTTTCATAATAACATCTTATTGGACCTCCATCAGGCGGCATCGCACTTGCTATATAAGAAAACAGATAATTGGCATTTCCTATGTTTTTAATTACTCTTCCATTGAATGCCAAATCCAAACCCATCTTTGCATTATGCACATATTGCACCCTTCTTGTTTGTCCATTTGTTAAAGTAATATTTTTAACAGAATCTACAAATACCGTGTCATTATTCTGAGACATAACCCAATATTCTCCTGAGTTTTTATAAAATCGTATAAAATATATTGTTGTGTACCTTCTATATAATAAACACTATTATTTTCCGAGTAAAATATAAAATTTCTTCTTTCAACAATTGGATTGCCTAGGCTATTTGTAGGACGATATAACTGTATTTTCCTGCAATTCAAACCATTAACCAGCGTATCTTTAAGCGATTCAAACTTTGTATATGAAACATTTGGGTTTTGATACAATGGCCTTGTGTAGTACCAAACTGCACTAACAGGAGCGAAATTTTGTGCCCTTACATTATTTAACACTAAAGTTATTTGTAAGATGATGCATATTAAAGTAAAATGTTTTGCTTTCATAAATGTTTTTTGTTTAGTTGTATGATTAAAAATGGATGCAATATACAATTTACTGTTTGGTTTTATGCTTTAACTTTTTTATAAATCTTATGATTAATAAAACAATTGTTGTAAGCCAACCAATCGGGTAGGGGAGTATGAGTGTTCCCCACCATAAAGACAAGGTAGATTTTCCTCCAAAACCTCCTAACCATGAAAAATAAAAAAGAAAAAATACTCCTGTAATGATCATTGCCATTGTTGTAAAAAAAAATTTACGATAACGATCTTTGGTTTTATAGGTTGAGATTGCTAAAAGTACACTACCAACTGTGATAACTAGTGAACCTTCCAAAGGATCAATAATCCCTATTATCAATGATATCAAACCTGTGATATAAAATACACTAGCCCAATTTATCTGAGATTTCATTCATTTTCATTTTATTAAATGTAAAATTAATTATAAAATTGCCAATTAATAGTAAACAATTTAACCATTTTCAAATTTCCCCCCTTTACCTTTATACCCTATACCCCTATACCTTTATCCCCCTATACGACTTTTCTTTTACTTTAGACTTCTCTAGTCTTATTTGAAACTTCCCAAGCCTTACTTTAAACTTCCCAAGCCTTACTTTAAAGTATTTTTTTCTTACATGAGACTTCCCGAGCCTTATTTAAGACTTCCCAAGCCTTTCATGAAACTTCCCAAGTCTTACTTTAAAGTATTTTTTTCTTACATGAGACTTCCCAAGTATTACATGAGACTTCCCGAGTCTCATATGAAAGTATTTTTCTCTTACATGAGACTTCCCAAGTCTTATTTAAGACTTCCCAAGCCTTACATGAAGCTTCCCGAATATTTTAAAAAGCATATTAATTGTCTTTAATACAGTGCGTTACCATAGCAAAACCCACATAAATAAAAATAACAAAAGTTTTTATAAATTAATAATATAAATATTAATAGAAAATTGAATAAAATCAAAATTCTGCACTAAATGTAAGTCAATTGAAAAGTGGTATTTATTTGATTAATGTGTATAATAGCGAGAATTCACTTACTAAAAAATTTGTTCACGAATAGGTTTTTTTGCAAATATTATAATTTGGTTCCATTAATGCATTATTCCCCAGTGTTTATTCAATATTGGGGAATAATTGTATTTATTAATACTATTTTATTAATTTTATCGTTATTAAAATTGAAGAATTAATCAATACCATTTAATCATAAAAGCATGAAACTATTAATAAGCTTTCTATTAGCAATATTTCTTTTTAGTGTTTCTGGCAAGAGTCAGTTTGCCGAAGATGTTTTTGTAAAAGGCATTGATGGCAAAGATGTTAATTTGAAGAATATTGAAATCACCAAGGATACAGTGATGATTTATGTTTGGTGTAAAACATGTGGAATTTGTATAGCTAATCTTGATAATTATAAGAGATGGAATTTAGAAAAGAATTATCAGATTATTACAATTGCTATTTCGAAAAGCGATTCTATAGAAACTGAAAAGAAAATAATTGAAAAGCATAAATGGACTTATCAGCTGTATTATGATAATTATTACATTCAAAACCTTACTAAATTTTTTATAAAAAAAGGATATTATAAAATGCCAAATAATTCTGAGAAAGAAGTTGAGAGATTCGCATATTATCCTCAGGTATTTATATTTGTAAAAGGTCAGTTAATTTGTAGTGAATTTAAAAATTGTAATCAATATCTTTACCCTGAATAAAAAAAAATCTTAAAAAACATAAATTGTAAACAAACAATGTCTAAAATTCTAAATAATATAAAAGAATTTATATTAAGCTATTGTTTTTTAATTGATTATGATGTAATTGTAACTCCAGCTCACCCAATAATTATTTCCATTTAAAATTTATTTTCATTAAATTTTAAATAGAAAACAAGCTTTTGTAATAATAGCAAGTGTTATCAAGCTTTTTTTTGTTTGTTAGCTGAATGTGGTTTACCGTTAAATTAAAAATCACTACCGTTAATAAAATTTCAAAATTCGTATATTTTATTATTTTAAATTTACAAATAATTTACTTTTAATATAAAAAGTAGATTTTAACAAATAATTGTCAAACAAAAATGAATACCTAAAAAACATACCAAAGGATATGTAAACATAAATGGTATTTAAACTAACATTTTATTTAAACTTTTAAAACTAAACCGATGAAAAAAATTACTCTTTTTATTACAACAATAGCCTTAATTTTTAATTTAAGTTATTCTCAGATTCCTTATAGTACTTATCTTGACGCAAATCAGGTAAATGCTTCGTATAATGTCTGTAATTCTTTATTCTGGAATTTTCAACAACCAAAATATGAAATACCTAAAGGTTCTGGTAAACATTCGATATTTATGCACTCTTTATGGATGGGAGGATATGATGCAACTAATCAATTGCATGTTGCAGGTAATCAATATTTGCAATTTGGTCGTGACTTTTATTCTGGTCCACTTTATACCCAAGGATCATTAAAAGGAACTTGTGATAGTGTTTTAAGTGCTCAGTATAATCATATATGGGAAGTCAATAGTTTTGAAATACAGGAATTTATATACAGATACACTCATAATCTAATGACTGGTTATACCATACCCAATGACATAGTAACATGGCCAGCAAATGGTCCTGCAAATTGTGCCTCCAATCTTGCTCCTTATTTCGATTATAACAATGACGGACACTACGATCCCCTTAATGGAGATTACCCTTTGATCAAAGGAGATAAAATGTTATATTGGATTATTAATGATAATACTAAACCACATACTGAATCGCATGGGGTACCTCTGGGTATTGAAGTTCATTGTACAGCTTATGAATACTCTTGTGATTCGATCATCAATGCAAGTTCTGATGTGCTTAATTATACTACCTTTTTAAGTTATAAAATTATTAATCGTTCCGAAAATAATTATCATGATGTATATGTTGGATTGTTTACAGACGGAGATCTTGGTGATGCTAATGATGATTATGTAGGTTTCAATCTTGAAAAGAATGCATACTATTTTTATAATGGTGATTCATTTGATGGAAATGGACAACCAAACAGTTATGGGGTGAATCCACCAGCACAATCTGTTGTGCTTCTTCAGGGTCCTTTGATGAATGCAGATGGTGTTGATAACTTATCGAACTGGAATGACAACAATATATTAAGATGCGATAGCGGTTACAGGTATAATCCGGTTTCAGGACATAAAGAATATGTTGGTTCTGGTGATATAATGAATGGCAATATCAATGGACGCAATTTTGGAGATGCGATTGTAGATAACGAAAAATTAGGATTTACAAATTTTATTTACAATAATAGAACAGGAGCTAGCTATCAAACTGATCCTCAGGAAGCATTGGATTATTATCTTTACATGAGTGGTTATTGGAAAGATAATACAATTATGACTTATGGGGGAACTGGGCATTTAAGTAGTGTAACACCTGCAAGATTTATGTTTCCTGATAATTCTGACCAATGTAGTTATGGAACAAATGGTGTTTCGGTTCCTATATGGAATGAAACAACTGCAGGAAACCCAAAAGGAGACCGCAGGGGTATGGGATCTATGGGGCCTATTAATTTAATTCCAAATCAGGTTTTTGATATCGATCTTGCTTTTGTTTGGTCGCGTGCCAGCACAGGAGGCAATGTATTGGATAAGCTTTTTAATGATATTGATATTGTTAAGAATATGATAAATCCCAACAATCCTCCAGCTTGCCATTACAATATAAATTTGAATGTTAGCAATATAAATAAAGTTGATTTTAAACTTTATCCAACATTGGTAAACGACCTGCTCAATATTGATTTAAACAACAAACTTGAAAATTCATACCGTTTTAGTATTAAAACAATACAAGGTGTAGAAGTTATGAATGGGGAACTAAAGAATGCTCATTCTGCACTTAATGTAAGTCAGTTGAAAAGTGGTATTTATTTGATTAATGTATATAATAGCGAGAATTCATTTACTAAAAAATTTGTTCACGAATAGTTTTTTGCAAATACTATAATTCGGTTCAATTAATGCATTATTCCCCAGTATTTATTTAATATTGGGGAATAAATGTATTTGTTCAAGTCAAATTATAAACCTTTCGGCTTGCCCTTTTCCTTTTATCTTATACCTTTTTCTTTTCCACCTTTTCTATAGCGAGCGATTAATTTTCATTGGTTAATCAATTATTTTGAAAAAATTATGTAGGTTTGTCTGCTTTTTAAAATAGTAAATACTTTTGTTGTGAGCTTTAGATTTGTTTTTTCATATCCCCTTTGGTTTCTTATTATTTGCGTTGCAATAGGTCTGCTTTATACTGCTATATTGTATTATCGCAACAATAAGCATGATTTTTCAAGAAAACTTACTTATATCCTTTCTCTATTACGTTTTATTGCAATAACTACTTTGGCTTTTCTTTTGCTTTCACCTATGATTGAAAAGAATATTTCAAATGAAGAAAAGCCAATCATCGTTATTGCACAGGACAATTCCTGTTCTATTATTATTGGTAAGGACTCTACGTATTATAGAAAAGATTACATCTCTCAATTAACCGGATTAATTGATAAGTTGAAAAAGGATTATGAAGTAAAAACATATTCTTTTGGAGATCAGATTCGATATAATACACCATTTTCTTTTACTGATAAACAAACAGATTTTCAAACACTGTTTGATGAACTGCTTATTCGTTATAGTAATAGAAATGTGGGGGCGGTTATTATTGCTTCTGATGGATTGTATAATAAAGGGATGAATCCTGTATATGCCGCAGATAATTTATCTTTTCCAATTTATACCATAGCTTTGGGAGATACAACGGTTAAGAAAGATTTGTTTATTGGTAAAGTAAATCACAATCGAATGGTTTATCTGGGCAACTTTTTTCCAGTTGAAATAACCATTGCTGCTACTAAATATAGTGGTCAAACAACTAAACTAACCATATCAAAAGGTAATGAAGAATTGTATTCTCAAAATGTGACTATTAACAATAATAACTTTGTTAAAACGATCATCATTCAGCTCGAAGCAAAGCAAACAGGAACCCAAAGATATCATATTGCTCTTGAACCTTTAAAAGAAGAAGTTACTTTAACTAATAACCACAGAGATATTTTTGTTGAAGTGATTGATAAAAAGCAAAAGATACTTATACTTGCCAATTCTCCTCATCCTGACATTGCAGCATTGCAACAATCGATTCAAAGAAACGAAAACTATGAAGTAGAAACAGCCTTGATAAGTGATTTTAAAAAATCGATAAATGATTATAATTTAATAATCTTGCATCAATTGCCTTCAATGCAATACAGCAATATGCCATTATTGAATTCAATAAACAATTCAAGTACTTCTGTTTTATATATTATAGGTGACCAAAGCAATCTAATTGCATTCAATAGCCAGAAATCAGGTTTAAATATTCCTTTTAGCAAGCAAAAACCAAATGAAGCACTACCTGCACTAAATAGTAGTTTTTCATTATTTACAATTAATGAGGGACTTAAAAATATATTATCAAAGTTGCCTCCATTAAACAGTCCGTTTGGGGAATATGGTGTAGCTGGTTCTGCTGAAATTTTTTTGTTCCAGAAAATTGGAAATGTAACCACTAAAAGACCCTTGTTGATGTTCAATCAATTGAATGAGAAAAGAATTGGTATAATCATTGGAGAAGGTTATTGGAAATGGCGTTTAATGGATTTTGCTATAGAAAGCAGTCATCAAGTTATAGATGAGTTGACCAATAAGATGGTGCAATATCTTTCTGTTAAAGTTGATAAACGTCCTTTTCGTATATTGTCTAAAACAAACTATCTTGAAAACGAACCGATAGAGTTGAATGCAGAACTCTATAATGAAAGTAACGAACTTGTGAATGTACCTGAAGTTGAAATAACTATTATTAACGGCGACAAAAAACGTTTTCCATTTGTATTTAATAAAACCAACAATGCTTATACATTAAATGCAGGAAATTTTCCCATTGGTGAATACAAATTTGAAGCAAAAGTAAAATTAGGTAGTAAAACATATAATGAAAATGGAATGTTTACGGTAACAGCGTTAAAAGTTGAATATCTTCAATCGGTTGCAGACCATCAGCTACTTTATTTGCTTGCCCATAAACATGATGGTGAAATGTTGTTTCCGACAGAAATGAATAATATTATTGATATTCTTAAAAAGAGAGAGGATGTTAAACCTGTTATTTATTATCAAACCAAACTTACTGAACTAATCAATCTGTATTGGATCTTTGGTTTAATTCTTTTATTGCTAACTGCAGAATGGTTGATACGCAAAAGAAGTGGGAATTATTAATCAAATTTAAATAGAAATGCCTGAAGAAATTTCCTTCAGGCATTTCTTATGTGATGCAAAACAATTAATTTATAACAATCTTTTTAACTGTTTCGTTTTTGTCATTTGTTAATTTGATGGTGTAAACACCTTTTCCAAATTCACTTAAATTCATCCTTTTTGAATAAGTTCCTTTATAATCAACAATGTTTTCATTGTATATTTGTTTTCCTATTGCATCCGTTATCTCAATTTTAAAAGTTGACTTAAGTGAGGAATTGAAGGAAATAGTAAATTCTCCATTATTTGGATTTGGGAAAATATTCAATCCATAAATGTTGTTTAATTCATTTAAGCCAACATTAATATACACTATAGATGAAGGAGAAGATGAGCAACCATTTATAGTAACAATTACAGTATAATTTCCATTTGACGTACAAGTATAATTTTGTCCTGTTGCACCTGTTATAATACTACCATTTAAATACCACTGATTGCCAGAAGCTGAACTGGAAGTTAACACCATTCCTGTTTGAGAAATTGTAGGTGTTGCTGGTATAGCATTTATTGTCATAGTAATTCCGTTTGAAGTGGCTGGGTTGCCAATAACACCTGGTAAATTGGAAGTCATAACACAAGTAACAACATCATTGTTAGCTAGGGTGGTTGAAGAGAATGTAGCAGAATTTGTACCTGCATTTGTACCATTTACTTTCCATTGGTAAGATGGTGTTGCCCCTCCATTTGTTCCTGATGCAGTATAAGTTACTGAAGTGCCAGCACAAGTTGGATTTGTCCCCGATGTTATAGAAATAGAAACTCCTGCCATTGGAGCACCTGTGGGTAATTGAAATGAATATATTCTTGTTTTTACCTGATTATTTGCTGTTCCTGCAATATATTCTCCGGTATGCCAAAATGTAATGCCATCAGGATCTAATGATGTTTGAGAATAATCACCAAAACGATTCATACCTGTTTGCACATGATCTCCAACACTTACTACTGTTTCAGCAAATGTCATAGTTCCCAATGGATCTCCAGCTAATCTGCCAATATAACATAGACTAGGATAAACTGTTGATGAGGATTTAGCATAGCACAAAGCTATACTTCCATTGTCATCCATTGCAATACTTCCCATCCAACGAGAATGAATATCAGGATTGTATATTTGTTGCTGGTAAATGCTCCAAACACCAGTGCTCTGATCCTGACGTAATTCAACCCACATAATACCTCTTTTTCCAGGTGTTGATGCATTTAAATTAACCCCCCAGTTTAAAACTACAGTGTTGTATCCTGTCCATTTTCTCCACTGTGCTCTGAAAGTAGGGATGCCTCCAATACCATCAAGTTTAGTAGTAGTTCCTGGTTGAACAACATCATTCCATCCGGATACATCATAGGATGCATCAAAAGACATTGTAGCAAGTGTTGAATTTAAAGCAATTGTAGCTGTAGGTGTAGTCCCCCAATTAACAGTCATATGCCATATTTTAACACCATCAATTGCTCCACTACCCCATGCATTATCATTATAACAAAAAAATGGCAAGGGTGTACCTGCTGGAGGTAATCCTCCATCAGCATCGCCAGGTAATGGAACAAAAAAACCATTGGTTGCACCAGTTGTGAAATTTGCACTAATTGCTCTAGCAGTTGGACTTCCTGCTAACATAGCAGTTCTTTCAAAACAAAATACTTTGTCTGTACCTTGGTTCGAGGTCATATAATAACCATTTTCCCATACAGAGAATTTTAAATAGTCAGGAAACTGTGGTGAAGTAAAAGTATATGCATAATAAGTGCCTGTGGGATCCGAACTAGTGGAAATTGCAATATATATTTTCTTGTTAGATGTACTTCCAAATTGGCTTAAAAACCACCTGTCAGCATATCTGTCATATAATATAATCGGGTCACCTTCATTTCCTGTAGCTGGTGTCCAAAGTGTACTTAGATTAAAAGTAGTTATTACGGCACCTGTGCTTTTATTGAATATTCTGATAGGAGTAGCATTAATAGATTGAATGTAATGGTTTGGTCCGGCAGCACCGGTTGGATCATATGGTCTGAATCCTGAAGTCTGCCCAGCCCAATCTTTTATAACAGCTTTTCCATCAATCTTTCTTATGCCCATTTCGGTTTGCATATAAGTAGGATCATTTCCATAAATAGATCCATCTGCATCAGAATAAACAAATGTCTGTGGTATTCTGTTTTTTCTGTCTTCAGATTCTTTTTTTTCTGTACTTTCAACAAAAGGGTTTAGTTTAACTAAATCTCTGAGTGGTTTAGTAACGTGAAACTCAGTACAAGTTATCACATCTCCATTTCCTTGCCCAAATGATTTTATGGCAAAAAAACTACTAAAAGCAAAGATAAATACAAATAATAGTATTGTTTTTTTCATGTATAAAATGTTTTAATTAATTTAGATATACAAATGTACAAAAATATATATGTATTTAACAAATCTTTAATTGGTAAAGAAATTTGCATATACTTATAAATTCTTTATTTTTACATTCCTAAAAAATAAATATTCTGTTGAAAAACAATGAAGGTAACACTTATACAGCCAAGACTGGGAGCTAATGGAGTGAAAGGTAGTATGCCTCCATTGGCAATGGGCATTATTGCACGACATACTCCAAAGGATGTAATTCTTCAATTTGTTGATGAAAGTGTGGAGGATGTTCCGGATGATTTAAATACTGATTTGGTTGCTATGTCTGTAACTACCCTAACTGCCAGACGTGCTTATGATCTTGCAACTAATTTTCGTGCAAAAGGTATTCGGGTTGTTATGGGTGGAATTCATCCCACGCTGATGCCGAAAGAAGCTTTGGAATATGCTGATTGCATAGTGAAGGGTGTAGGAGAAAATGTTTGGGCTGATGTTGTTTCTGATGCTGCTAATAATAGGTTGCAACGGGTTTATGTGGGTTTAAATGATGGACCCTTGAAAGGATTAACCCCAGATCGTTCGATTTTTGAGGGAAAGAAATATGCTCCTATTGTACCTGTGCAATTTGGGCGTGGTTGTCCTTTTAGCTGTGACTTTTGTTCTGTTCATGCATTTTATGGCACCAAAGTTATGCATCGTCCGGTTGAAGAAGTGTTGGAAGAAATATCTTTATTGAAAAATAAAACTCTTTTTTTTGTAGATGACAATATTCATACCTATGGAAAAGGTTCTGTTGAATTACTAAAAGGGTTGTCAAAAATGAAAGTACGATGGATTGGACAAGCAAGTGTAAATGCAGGTCGTGATCCTGATGTTGTAAAGCTTTTTCGTGAAAGTGGTTGTATAGGACTTATAATTGGTTTCGAATCTATGGAAGAGAATAGTCTTAGTCAAATGCAAAAAAAGATAAATATTCAGCAAGATTATATCAAAGCTGTTAATTTGCTACAAAAAAATCACATTATGGTAGCAGGTTCGTTTATTTTTGGTTATGATAATGAATCAATAACAACTGTTAAAAAAGCACTTGAATTTGCTGAGAAATATAACTTTGTACATGCTTACTTTAATCCTCTTGTTCCTACTCCGGGGACTGCTTTATATGATAGAATATTGTCAGAAGATAGATTTGTCAATTCAACATGGTGGCTTTCCGAAAAATTTAAATATGGAACTTTACCCTATAAAACGAAAGGAATGACATCAGAAGATTTAGAAAAAGCTTGTATATTGGCTCGAAGGAAATTTGATTCTTATTCTTCCATATTCAAGCGTGGATTTTCTTCAATTGCAAACTATGGTAACCTGCAAAACTTTTTTTTCTTTTGGTTGGCAAATATTACCTATCGAAAAGAATACCGACGCAAATATGGGAAAAGAATTTTTGACTAAAACAACTCATTAAAAAAGAAGATTATATCTAAATGCAAAATAAAATAGTAAAATACAGGATATTGCTTATCAGACATGGCAAACCAGATGTCTGGCTTTTGCCAATTACAAATAGAAAAGTTAAAATCGAAGAAATTAAAGGGTTTTTTAATATGTATGATTTGTCGGGCATTGATTCAAATTATAAACCAAAGGAGAAATTATTAAATCTTTTACCTGTAGCAAAAAAAGTATTTACAAGCGAATTGAAACGTGCTATACAATCCTATCAGTATTTTGAATTGCCTATAAATAATGAGGTTAATACTGTTTTTAATGAAGCTGGCTTGCCAATATTTAAGAATTCTTTCTTGAAATTTTATCCAAAAAGTTGGCTGGCAATATTGAGAACTATGTGGTTTTTGGGATTTTCAAACAAGACAACTTCAAGAAAACAAACCAGAATGAGAGCAACAGAAGCAGCTTTATATTTAAAAAATGAAGTGATAAATGAAGGTTGTATTGCTTTGTTTGGTCATGGTATTTTTAACTACTTTATTAAAAAAAGACTTATGAAAACCGGAGGAGTTTTGATTGGTAAGTGGGATTATGGCTATTGGGGTTGTAATGAAATTGTATTTTATGAATAGTTTAATAAGGTTCTGTTTCTAGAATGTTGTAGAAAAGAAAAATAATAATGCCACCAAGGCTCAAAGACACAAAGATTTCACAAAAAAAAAACTAACAAACACATATTCTTATTGAATTGTGGTCAAAATTTCTTTACAATACCTTAAAACAGAACTTATAATAACAAACCTGAGTTAAATGATTTTAATATAAAAGTTTATATAAATAAGAGGATGGAAACAAAAGAAAAGATTATTGATATAGAAAAAATATTAAAGGAAAATGCACCAAAAAGCAGGTATATTCCAAAACCAATAATCAATTACCTTAAGTACTTATTACATGAAGAGGAGTTGAATGAAATTGTAAATAAAAATAAACATCTAAATGGTCTTGATTGGCCTCCGGGAGTTTTGGAACATTTCAATATCAAATTGGAAGTAAATCATGAACATTATGCTGCAATGCTCGGCAGATATATTTTTGTTCCAAATCATAATTTGGGTGGTTTGGATGGTTTAGCAGTATTTAGTGTTATTAGAAAATATCATAAAGCAGCGCGTTCTTTGTCGAATAGTTATCTTTTGGCTATTCCTAATACACGTTCACTTATAGTTCCGGTTAGTCGTAAGTCGAATTCTACTAAAGAATTCCTAACAAAAGTCGATGAATTATATGCTTCTGATGAACAGGTATTGGTTTTCCCTGCAGGTTTGGTAGCAAGAAAGATTCATGGAAAAGTACAGGATGTTCCCTGGTCGAAAAGTTTTGTTGCTAAAGCAATACAACATAAACGCTGGATAATTCCAGTATATATGGATACAAAAAATCAATCATCTTATTACCGTTATTTTAAACTTAGAAGTATTATTGGGAAAATATTTAAAACCAATATAGAAAGATTTTTTCTACTGAGACAAAGCTTTACCCATCATCATCATATTTTTAGGTTAAACTTTGGTAAGCCATTTTCCTATGAGGTTTTTGATAATTCGAAAGACCATAACGAATGGGCACAAGCGGTGAGAGAACATGTCTATTGCCTGGGTATGGACAATGATATAGAATTTACAGGAAAATAGTTTTAAAAATATGGGAATAACTTTCTGGGTATTTCAACTTTGTAAGTTTTTAGTTTTGGCTTTGGTTGCATACATAAGTGGTATATTGGCACAAAAACTGATTTTGAAAGTTAATTATACACGTAAAATAAATCATTTTGCCATTTCTTTTTTACCAGAACTCTTAATGGTTGCGTTTGCAATAAGTAATTCTACATCCAATATTATTCTTAGTACGTCTATATCAGTACTTTATTTTATTTTTTTTACTAAACCAATACGTTCACGTATTCCTTTGTTTGCTACTATGTTTGCAAGTATTGATCGGCCGGAAGATAGACCTTATACTCTACGATGGTTTATGCTTCAATATATTGTTGCAATTCTGGTAATGATTCCTGTTTATTTTTACTTTACTTCAATTGGTAAAATAAATATGATTTATATTGCTTTGTTTATTAACAATATTGGCGATGGTTTGGCAGAACCTGTTGGTATAAGATTTGGCAAACATAAATATTCTGTTAAGGCTATTTTTACCAAGAAAAAATATATAAGAACAATTGAAGGGAGTTTATGTGTTTTTATTACTGCTATTGTATTGCTGCTTATATGCAGAAATGATTTTACTATACAACAATTGATTATTGCATTGTTTGTTATTCCTCCCGTAGCAACTATTACAGAAGCAAAATCGCCCCATACAATGGATGCCCCATTTATTATTGGTATTACAAGCATAATACTGGCAGTAATAATTAAATTTTTCTGAAAATGAGTATTAATAAAAAATATAAAAAAGTAGTTTCGGTTAGTTTGGGTTCATCGAAACGAGATCATGAGGCTGTAATTCAACTTTTCAATCAAGATATTGAAGTAAGCAGGGTAGGTACAGATGGAAGTCTTGATAAAGCAAAAGAGATTTTTGAGCAATTAGATGGAAAGGTTGATGCTTTTGGACTAGGAGGAACTGATTTGGGTTTGATGGTCGATAAAAAATGGTACCCAATACATTCAGTATTGCGAATTATAAAAAATATAAAAAAGACCCCAATTGTAGATGGAACAGGATTGAAAACAATGCTTGAGAAAAAGGCAGCCGGCTTTTTAATACAGTATATTGGGAATAAATCAACCCTTCAAAATAAAAATGTTTTGATTATGAATGGATGTGATCGTTGGGGACTTCAGCACTCATTTATTGAAGAGGGTTTTAAAAATAGTTATGGGGATCTTGTTTTTGGTTTAGGGATTCCACTTACGCTGTCATCTGAAAAACAGGTTAAAAATTTAGCAGGTTTTTTAGCTCCGATTGTTTTGAGATTACCTTTTAGATGGTTGTATCCATTGGGTGAAAAGCAACTTTTAAATACCCCAAAGGCTTCAAAACTTTTTTATTCAGCATCTATTATTGCCGGAGACCGGCATTATATTATGAAATATATGCCACAAAGACTTGATGGAAAAATTATTGTTACTAATACAACAACAAAAGAAGATATGCAATTGTTTTCAAATGCCGGAGTACATGGAGTTTTAACAACTACTCCTATGTTTGAGGGTCGCTCATTTGGTACAAATGTATTAGAAGCTGCAATTGTGGCAGCAAAAGAATATAATTCTAAAATTGATTATAAGTTTCCTGTTGATTATTTTAGATTTCTCGAATCAAGCCTTGCGGAAACAGATATAAAACCAGCTTTTACTATTTTGAAAAAATAAATCATTGATTTGCAGGATAAAATTATTAATTTTATCAACAACTAATTAATTTTTAATATGAACTCAAGCACAATCATAAAACTAATTATTGCATTAGCTCTTCCATTGATATTTGGTGCAATAGCTGGTTTATTCACAGCAAAGGCTGTGCCCGAATGGTATGCAACTCTTAATAGACCATCATTCAATCCACCTAATTCAATTTTTGGTCCAGTTTGGAGTGCACTTTATATAATTATGGGAATTTCTCTTTTTATGATTTGGAAATTACCAAATAGTTCTGAAAGAAATATAGCATTATTTGTGTTTTATATGCAATTATTATTAAATTTTGGATGGAGTTTTCTGTTTTTTTACTTCAAAACTATTGGTTTTGCATTTGTTGAAATTATCGTTTTATGGGTTTGTATCATTATTATGATGATTTTGTTTTATAAATTAAAACCAATTGCTGCATACATAAATATTCCTTGTTTTTTGTGGGTGAGTTTTGCTACAGTTCTAAATGCAGCTTATTATAAGTTGAACTAAGGCAAGTTTAAAAAAAATGATAAAACATTTTAATATGTTAAAATGTTGTTTTTTTTGATTCGTTTTCTTTTATTAACCAAAAATAGTAGCTTTACAAAAGCAAACTCTAATTAAATGAAAACAATCGACATCATTAAAAAATTTCCTCCTGATAAAAGCAAAATGTTATTGATTTTAGAAGCATTACAGGAGGATTCAAAGCAACATTATATTACGTCTGAAGATATTAAAGAGGTAGCCGATTATTTGAATACGAGTTTAAGTTCTGTGTATGGTGTTGCGAAATATTACTCTATGCTCAGTCTTCATCCAAAAGGAAAATATGTAATACGTATTTGTGCTTCTCCTGTTTGTAATTCACAACAATCTTGTTCTATAAGAAAAGAAATAAGTGGTTTTTTATCATTAAACAATGGTGAAGTTACAAAGGATGGTGTGTTTTCACTTGAAACAGTTGAATGTCTTGGTCATTGCGATAAAGCCTCAGTAATGATGATTAACAATGAAGTTTATGGAAACCTCAGCAAAGAAAAAACTATAGAAATTATTAAATACATTAAATCAAAAGATAAATTACCTGAATCATCTTTAAAAAGTAACGAGAGAAACAGCGAAGAGAAAAGACTAATTTTGAAAAATATTGGTAATATTGATCCATATTCATTACAGGATTATGAGAATGTTACAGGTATGAAAGCTTTTGAGAAAGCCTTGAATATAAAAACGGAGTTTTTGATAAAGGAAATAATTGATTCAGGATTGCGTGGTCGTGGAGGTGCCGGTTTTCCTACAGGATTGAAATGGAAATTTACTTCAGAAAACAAAGCTGATCAAAAATATGCTATTTGTAATGCCGATGAAGGAGAACCAGGTACATTTAAGGATAGACCAATTATGGAAGAGCTTCCTTTTCAGTATATAGAAGGATTGATGATAGCAGCATATAGCATTAATGCTACTAAAGCTTATATTTATATTCGAGGTGAATATGCTAAATCAATTGAGATGACAGAGAATGCCCTTGCTGAACTTTATAAATATGGTTGGCTGGGTAAAAGGATCAAAGGTTCGGGATATGATTTAGATATTGAAATATTTATAGGTGCAGGTTCATACTTGTGTGGTGATGAGCTCACCCTTATAGAATCGTTGGAAGGGAAAAGAGGAAATCCTCGTTTCAAACCACCATTCCCTGCTGAAAAAGGACTTTTTGGCAAACCAACTTTGGTTAATAATGTTGAAACTCTTGCAATTATTCCTTATATTGTTAATAATGGAGCTTCAGAATTCAGGAAATATGGAACAGAAAAATCATCTGGTACAAAAATTTTCCCTATTTCCGGTGATGTTTTAAAGCCTGGATTTTATGAAGCTGAACTGGGAATTTCTTTATCTACTTTGATTAATCATTTTGCCGGAGGCATAAAAGATGGGAAAAAGCTTGGTGCTGTTCTTATTGGTGGAGCAACAGGGACATTTGTTTCATTAGATGATGTTGAGTCTCTCAAAATGGATTATGATTCATTGATTGCCAAAAATTATGTACTGGGTTCTGGTGCTATTATGGTTTTTGATGAAGAAAAACCAATGTTTGATATTCTTTATTCAATTATTAAATTCTTTAAACATGAGTCTTGTGGAAAATGTGTGCCATGCAGGGTTGGTTGTGTTCAACTATTGAAACTTATGAAAATCTTAAAAGACACAAAGGATTTAAAAGAGAAAACCCATCTATTTGAAAAAATGTTCAAAGAAGCAAAATTTATGGCAGATACTTCTTTATGTGCGCTGGGTCAATCACCTGTTTTGGCTTTACGGAGTGCTTATGAATATTATTTAACTAAATTTTAAGCAGCAATTATTAATGATAATCAAATTATCAATATGAAAGCTATTACAATATATATTGACGGTAAAGAGATTCAAACTGTTGAAGGAAAGAATCTGCTTTTGGTTGCCCGTGAAAATGGATTTAATATACCTGGATTATGTTATCATAAAAAACTTTCTCCAACAGGAGCATGTCGTTTATGTTTAGTGAAAATAAAAAATATGCGTGGATTGATTGCTTCTTGCACAATTACTGTTAAAGAGGGAATGGAAGTTACCGCTTTTGATGAAGAAATAGTTGAAGTTAGAAACCACATGATTCAATATCTTCAATCCGAACATAATACGGATTATGATTATACATACCTTGATGAATATAGGGAAATAAGAAAGAAAAAAGAAAATTTCGATACATCTGACATTATTTCCTTGCATGACCAATTATTATGTAAACCTGATAATACTTCGCCAGTATTAACTTATGATGCATCAAAGTGCATTAGATGTTTTCGTTGTATAAAAGCATGCAATGAAGTTCAGGGAAAGAATGTGCTTTCTTTTACAGACAGAGGTATTGGAACGTATATTGTTGCGGGAATGGGAGTGTGGTGCGAATCTGAATGTGATGGTTGTGGCGAATGTATTCAATTATGTCCTACAGGAGCAATAGTAGAAAAACCATACAGAGCATTAATTAATATTAATAATATTGATAAAAAAGTAAAAACAACTTGTCCTTATTGTGGAGTCGGTTGTCAGATAGAACTTTGGATTAAAGATAATAAAATAGTAAGATCGAATGGTGTTGAAGGAGTGAGCCCGAATGATGGCAGATTATGTGTAAAAGGTAGATTTGGGTATGATTTTGTTAATCACAAAGACAGACTAACAAAACCACTTATAAAGAAGAATGGTGTTTTTGTGGAAGCGGAATGGGGCGAAGCCCTTTCTATGATTGCAGAAAAATTTAAAGAAATCAAAATTAAATTTGGAAATGATTCTCTTGCGGGATATTCCTCAGCAAAATGTACAAATGAAGAAAATTATCTTTTTCAAAAATTGGTTCGGATAGTTTTTGGAACAAACAATATTGATTATTGTACACGTTTGTGTCATGCATCTACAGTAACTGCTATGCTCAAATCCATGGGTGATGGTGCGGGCAGCAATTCTATTGAAGATTTTGAAAATACAGATTGTTTATTTGTTACCGGAAATAATATAATAGAAACACACCCTATAACTGCAACTTATGTAAAACGCGGTGTTGCAAAAGGGATGAAAGTTATTGTAGTTGATCCCAAATGGACTCCTTTGGTGAAATATGCAAAAATATGGTTGCAACCAAGATTAGGGACAGATATTGCATTGTTAAATGGATTAATGAATGTTATAATTCAAGAAGGTCTTATAGATCTGGAGTTTATTAAAAACAGAGTTGATAGAGGCATGGAAGCATTTGAAGAACTAAAAAAAATTGTTTCTATTTATACACCTAGAAAAACAGAGGAAATAACATCAGTTCCTGCAGATAAAATTGTGGAAGCAGCCAGAATGTATGCTACCGCTAAAACTGCAATGATAGCAACAGGTATGGGAATGAGTCAGCAAGTTACAGGAACAAATAATGTTTTTTCTTTGTTAAATATGTGTTTTATAACAGGACAGATTGGAAAGGAATTATGTGGAATCAATCCACCTCGTGGTCAGAATAATGTTCAGGGTGCAACTGATGTTGGTGCTTCTCCGTTAAATTACCCCGGTTATATTCCAATATCTAATGAAGAAAACCGAAGGAAAGTTGCTGGAATTTGGAATGTTCCCTTTGAATCTTTATCTTCAAAGCCAGGTTTAACTACAGTCGAAATAATTCATGCAGCACATGATGGGAAAATAAAAGGCATGTATATAATGGGTGAAAACCCTATGCTGACTGATCCAAATCTAAATCATACAGAAGAAGCATTTAAAAAGCTTGAATTTTTAGTTGTTCAGGATATTTTTCTTACCGAAACTGCACTTTTGGCAGATGTTGTTCTACCTGCTTCATCATTTGCAGAAAAAGATGGAACCTTTGTAAATAGCGACAGACGTGTTTTACGTGTTAGAAAAGCAATAGATACTCCAGGAGAAGCCCATGAAGATTGGAAAATCATTATAGACATTGCAGTAAAAATGGGTTACAATATTGGTACTTATAATAATCCATCTGAAATATTTGATGAGATTGCCAAGGTTACGCCGATTTTTGCAGGAATTGATTATACTCGTATAGAAATTAATGGTATCCAATGGCCTTGTCCAGATAAATTACATCTAGGAACTTCAACTTTGTTTC
>DYDE01000043.1 GCA_020718065.1 Marinifilum sp.
AAAAATTTAATACCCCTAATGGAAAAGCAAAACTTTATCCTGTAGAGTATATTCCTCAAAAAGAAAAAATCTCTATTGAATACCCTTTTATTTTAAATTCTGGTAGAATTTTATATCATTATCATAGTGCTACTATGTCTCGAAGGGCTAAAGTATTAAATGAGTTTGTTTCTGAAACTTATGTTTTAATGAATCCATTAGATTTATTAAAATATGGTTTAAAATCAGAAATTCAAGTTAAGATTATTTCCAGACAAGGAAATTTAATTGTAAAACTAATTGAAAGTAATGAGGTAGCAGAAGGAGAATTATTTATGCCATGGCATTTTAATGAATCTTTAGTAAATAAGCTTACACGTGATGAATTAGATCCTTTATCCCGCATTGCACCTTTTAAGTTTACAGCATGTAGAGTTGAAAAATGTTAAAAATTTTGCTTCTTTTTTGTTAAAAACTCTTGATAATCTTCAGGTGTATTAACATTAAAAAATAGATCCTCCCTAAAGCAAGAAATTTCTGATGCTTCAATTTTTTCGATCTTTATGTATCTTTCTATCTCCAGGATTTTTGATTTTTTTTTATCTTTTGAATTGCTATTGTTTAGGATAGTTTCAATTAAAGGAAGTATTTCTTTAGAGTAAATTCCTATTTGTGCGTGAATGAAATTCTTTGTTTTGCATATAACTACAGGCAATTTTGTTGGATAATCAATAATTGAATTTATAAATTTAGCTGAAATAAAAGGCATATCACAAGGTATAATAAATATTCTGTCTGTATTGGAATTAGATAAAGCACTATGAATTCCTGCCAAAGGTCCTTTTTTTTTATAAATATCTTCAAAGATTAATAAGTTGAGAAATTTATATTTATCAGGAGTATTCGTAATAATTATTACCTCCTTAAAAACAGAACACATAAGATTAGCAGCCTGTTGAATAAAATCGGAATTTTCAAATTTCAGAAAAGCTTTTTCAGTTTTCATTCTGCTACTGGCTCCACCAGCGAGAATAACACCTGTAATGTCATTATGCATTTTTTATGAAATTTACAGCTTAATTAATATTTATAAATCTTATAAAGAAAGCAGTTTTTCTTCGACCTTTTTCATTAGCCACATTGGAGTGGAAGTTCCTCCACAAATACCTACTTTATCGTTTTTATTGAACCATTCTTTTTGTAATTGTTCGGGAGAACTTATATAGTGTGTATGTTCATTAATTTTCTTACAAATATTATAAAGAACTTTTCCATTTGATGAATTGGTTCCTGCAATAAAAACTACCTTGTTGAAACGTTTACAAAATTCAATAAGGTTGGGTTCTCTGTTTGATACTTGTCTACATATAGTATCTTTAACCTGAACCTTTATTCCTGAATCTTGTAATGTTTTAACAATTTTTCTAAAAGTTTCTAGCGATTGAGTTGTTTGACTATAAAGAGTGATTTCTGATGGAATTTTCTTTAAATCTAATTCATCCATAGATTCGAAAACAAAAGCTTTATTGTCGATTTGACCATTTAAAGCAATAATTTCAGGATGTTTTTTCTTGCCAAAAATATAAATGTGTTCATTGTTATCGTATGATTTTTTTACAGTTTTCTGGAGTTTTAGTATAATCGGACAAGATGCATCAATGATATTAAGATTGTTTTTTTTTGCGATTTTGTAACTTTCAGGAGGTTCGCCATGTGCTCTAAATAAAACTGTTTTATTTTGCATTGCTTCATATTCAGGTTTTGCAATGGTTATAAGTCCTTTTAGTTCAAGTCGTTTTATTTCTTCATCGTTATGCACTATCTCTCCCAAACAATACAACTTTTCATAAGAATCTAAAGTTTTCTCAGCCTTTTCAATTGCACTGATTACACCGAAACAAAATCCAGATTTTTGATCTATTTCTGTTGTTAAATTTAATTCTCCCATACAATTTTAATAATTATTGATGTCAGAATTCTTATTTTTTTGTGCAGGAATTTAAATTGCATTGTTCTAATTTAAGTATTTCCTTAAATAATTGTTCACCAATACCAATTTTATATCCTTCTGATAAATATTTTATATTTCCATTGCTGTCAATAATAATAATGACAGGTAGGCTGTATTTTAAAACCTGTTTTACCACATTTTCTATAGCTGTTAAAAGAAGCATATTGTCATCAAATGCAAAATAGCTTTGTTTTGGGAGATTTTGATAACTTAACGGATTAAATGAAGGTGTAAACTTGTCTTTAGATAAAAGATAAACAATACTACCACCCCAATTTTCTAAATTCACTTTAAATGATGGTAAATCTGCCAAAATATGCTTTGAAGGTTCTTTATCAGGGTCTATCCAAATCAATATACATCCTTTCTCTTCTGCTATTTCACTAAGGTTTTTCTTGTTGTTTTCCAGTATTTTTGTGAAAGAAAAATCTTTTGGAAAAATTTTTCCAATTACCAAGGCATTTTCACTTTTTTCCCTTAATGCAACTACTAAATCTTTTGTTTCATTATTTTTAACTTCAAAAAAAGCTAAGGATGATAGCACAGTTCCATCAGTTAATCGATTTCCTGTAACTAACATATAATTGCCTTGTTCTACTTCTTGTTTTTCTGGAAATTCTGATAACTTTTTATCAAAATCAAATTCTAGGGTTTTGAAAGTTCCATTTTCAAAACGACCAATCGTAAAATTTGTAGAATATTTAGGATCATTATTTGCAGTTTCATTTTTAAAATGAATATAACCTATCCCTTTTAATTGTCTTTTTGGTTCAAAATAAATATTAACCCAACTCTTACCAAGATAATATTGAGGAATTGAAGTGGCTTGATCTAATCGTGCAGGAATACCAAATGTTCTGCATATAGCAACAAATAATATATCTCTTGATTTGCAGTCAGCTATTTTTAATTCAACAACTCCTTGTGGTGAAAGAGGAGATCGAGAATGAAGATTAGATTTTTCATCTATTTTTATATTTGCATTTATCCAACTAACCAAATGATTTACATTGTTTTGAATTTTCTGAACAAATTCTTTATCAAATTCTTTTATAAAAAATGATCTCCAGGGACGAACCAATTCATTACCAATACGAGGAGATAGTATATATTTTAAATAGAATTCAGGTTCATATATATCATAAATGTTTGAATACGCAAAACCATAAGTAAAATGATCATTCAATACATTGGCTTTTGTGTCTCTTAAATCTTTATTACTGATTGCATATAGTAATTTTAATGCCCATTTTCCTTTATTGTTATTTTTAGCATGATAAAGAAAACTTTCAATTTCTTTCCAGTTTCCCATACTTTTTATCATAATATCAACTACACTATCAGTATTTAAAGAAAGTTTGTAGGCTAATTTTTTAGCTCCAATAGTATCCTTAAAGGTTTTCATATATGCAGACCTAATGGAATCTTCTTTTTGTAGTCTCAACTGGTTGTTTTCTATGCCTATTACGGAATCAAATTTAGGTTCTGGTTTAATAGGAGGAACCATATCGAGATTTAAACTATAGTTAACAGGTATTTTATCATCTATAATAATTGTAACAGTATCGGTTAGTTTGACAGTAATTTTTATAAATCCCATTGTATTGCCTTTGTTTGCCCAAATAATTAAATCTCCTAATCCTGTTGTTACACTGTGAATACCTTTATCATCAGTATAACCTTTAGCGATCGGGTAAAATTCCGCATAATTATATAATTGATATTCAACTTTTGCATTACTAATAGCAATGTAGTTTTTATCAATAACTTTTACAAAAAAAGTTTTAGTGGGAGCATAGTTTGCAATCAAATTTAGTTCAGAAAATTTTTCTTGTTTTTGAATTACAGGTTCATTCCCTAAATAGGCACCATAAGCTCTAGTATGAACAAGCATAGTTCTATGCGATGGTTCAGCAAACCAACCCATATTTAATTCTGGTTCTGGTTCACAAGCACCCATAAAATACCATTTCCCATCAATCCATACTTCTACCCAAGCATGGTTATCATCAGTATGGGCCCAACGTGGAGTATAAACTTGTCTGGCAGGAATTCCAATCGTTCGTAATGCAGTAACAGTAAATGTAGATTCTTCGCCGCAACGTCCTATAGCATTTTTCATTGTATTCATTGGTGAGCTTGTTCTGTCATCCGAACCTTTATAGGTAACTTTTTCGTGACACCAATGGTTAATTTCCAATGCTGCATCGTGCATAGACAAGCCTTTTACTCTTTCAGTTAATTCTTTATGCATAGAAATCCTAAAACTATCAAGATTTTCATTATTAACTCGAATTGGTAAAACAAAATGCATAAATTCAGATTCTGGTATAGTTTTTCCCCAAATCATATCATTTCGGGTTTTTATTGCAATTCTGACATTTGATAAAAAGAATTCCCCATCATAATCAGCAAGATCGCTTAATGGCATATATGCATATAAGAATTCCATTGCTTCTCTTTCCTGATTCGTCATACTTGAATTAAAAACAGAAAAAAGCTGTTTGGTTCGTCCTTTAGCTATATCTTTCTGTTTATTAAACATTTCTTTAACTTGTGCTCTATAATCGTCATCTTTAATAAGGTGCTTTTTTACACAAGCTGTAAAAAAGATTATAAGTGTAAATAAAAATAAAAGTTTTAAGGAATTGCTTTTTTTCATATAATATAGCGTGAAAATTATAATATTAAATGGCTCAAAATAAAATATGATTATATTTCAATGGAATTATTTTTTATAAATCTCTCCATTTTTTTGACTAATGGTATTAACTACTAGTTCATATATTTTCTCAAATTCTTTGATATGAGAAGAATAATAATTTATGTTATATTTAAACTGATCGTAAGTGATGTTGTATTTCTTTGTAAGATATGAATAATAATATTTTGTATAATATTTAACATCTTGACCATTGTTTTGTTTTGTAAATAAAGTTGCTTCAATAAGATGAACATCAACTAGTATAGAACCCATTTGTTCAATAGATAAAATATCATTAGATTTCTCAGGTATTTCGTTCTTTTGAGTCTTTTTACAAGAGAATAACGATAATATAAGAAGTACAAAAATAATCTTTTTCATAAAAGTATTGATTTTATCTGTCGAATACCAAACGTTTGCCTTTTGTATTTTCATTAAAAGTGTTTTCAAAAAAAACAAGTTTGCCATTTACAAAAGTATGAGTAATTCTCGAATTAAAAAGAGTTTCTTCATAGGGTGACCAACCACATTTTGAATAAATATTATTTTTGCCAACTTTCCAATTTGTCTGCATATCGAGCAAGACCAAGTCTGCCCAATAACCCTCTTTAATAAAACCACGTTTTGCAATATTGTAACAAATTGCAGGTGAATGACACATTTTATCAACTATTTTCTCTAAGGATATTTTTTTCTTATGAAAAAATTCAAGTATAATAAGCAGTGAATGTTCAATAGAAGCAACTCCTGAAGGACAGGGAAAATATGGTTGTTGCTTTTCTTCTATTGTATGTGGCGCATGATCTGTAGAAATAATATCAATTTTATTATTTATTAGTCCCTCAAATAAAGCTATTTTATTTTTTGAGTTTTTAATTGATGGATTACACTTGATGAATCCTTTTTTTGTATTGTAATCTGAGTCGTCAAACCATAAATAGTGCGGACAAACTTCGGTTGTAATTTTCTTTTTGTTTAATGAAGTTGAATTATCAATTAATTGAAGTTCTGCTGCTGTTGATACATGAGTAATATGTAATCTGGCATTGTATTTCTTGGCAAGTTCTATTGCAAATTTTGTAGATTTATAGCAGGCATCTTCATTTCTTATTTCAGCGTGTATGCTGAATGGAGCATTATTTTCAAATTTTTCTTTATAAACAGAAGTGTTTTTATTTATTATTTCTTCATCTTCGCAATGAACAGCAATTGGAACTGATGATTTGGAGAAAATATTTTCAAGTACATCAATTTGATCTGTAAGCATATTTCCTGTAGAAGCTCCCATAAAAAGCTTAATCCCGCATATTTTTTTTTTATTTATCGAAAGCAACTCATTTACATTATTATTGCTTCCACCAATAAAAAAAGAATAATTGGCTATAGATTTTTCTGAAGCAAGTTTGTATTTTTCTTCCAGTATTTGGATATTAGTAGCATTTGGAATAGTATTGGGCATTTCCATAAAAGAAGTTATACCTCCTGCAACAGCAGCTCTTGATTCTGAATAAATATCTGCTTTATGAGTTAAACCTGGTTCGCGAAAATGAACATGACAATCAATTGCGCCTGGAATTAGATATTTGCCTTTGGCATCAATTATAATGTTTGAAGAGTTTTGAGAAGGAAAGTAAGAGAAGTTTTCTTTTCTGTCTATTTTACTGATGATTCCATCTCCAATTGTTATATCACCCAAAAATATTTCTTCTTCATTTACAATATTTGCATTAATGATGAAGGTTTTAGGCATAAACAATTAAATAAAATTTAAATCTAATTATTTGCAGGTTTGGGTCTGGGGTATTTTCTGAAAAAACTTTTCAATTTGAGGGATAAAACTCCCATTATTGCTTCTTTGAAAATCCCTTTACTCATTTTTGATTGTCCTTCGGTTCTATCAGTAAAGATAATAGGTACTTCAATAATCTTAAAGCCAAATTTCCATGTTGTAAATTTCATTTCTATTTGAAAAGCATAACCTGTAAATTTCACTTTGTTTAAATCAATTGTTTCTAATACAACTCTTTTATAACATTTAAAACCAGCTGTAGTGTCTCTGATTTTCATTCGTGTAATAAACCGAACATATGAAGATGCATAATACGACATTAAAACACGACCCATTGGCCAGTTTACAACATTCACCCCATTTATATATCTTGAACCAACAGCTAAATCTCCACCTTTATTTTTACATGCATCATATAAGCGCAATAAATCATCAGGATTATGTGAGAAATCTGCATCCATTTCAAAAATGTAATTATAACTATGTTGTAATGCCCATTTAAATCCATGTATATATGCAGTTCCAAGTCCTAATTTTCCTTTTCTCTCTTCCATAAATAGCTTTTCTGGAAATTCAGACATTAATTTACGAACAATATCTGCTGTTCCATCTGGCGAATTGTCTTCAATAATCAAAATATGAAACTCTTTATCAAGTGAAAATACTTTTCGTATTATTTTTTCAATATTTTCCTTTTCTTTATATGTAGGAATGATAACTATACTATCAGACATTTAATATTTATTTTTTAACTATTTTATGTTGAATTTATTGCTTTGAAACAATTTTGATATTTTTTTCAAAAATACCTATTTTTTGTCATATACAATTATTTTTTAAATGGTTTAATTAAAATAAAAAAGCCGGAGAATAACCGGCTTTTATTTTAAGAAAAATTATTATTAATTCTTTTTCCCTCTTAACCTGATGTTGGTTACTTCCCAAGTAGGTATATTAGTTGAAGTACAAGTATACGTCAACGCAAAGTACACTTTATTGCCAGATATAGTTGAAAAATTAATGTTACCAGAAGAAACCCAAGCAAAATTGCCAGTAGATAAATTGATAGGTGTAATTTCTGTCCAGTTTGCTGCAACAGGAGAACCGGTTCCAATATAATCATTAGAATAGAATAATTTCAATGTACCTGAAGGGTTGTCATATTTAGTAGCTGTTTCAAAAATCAAAGATTCGTCATAATACGCATCCATATTAAATGAAGGTGATATTAACCAATCTTCATTAGCTGTTCCTGAATCATAACCAGTAACTTGAGCATAATATTTTCCACTATGTTCTCCATATTTCCAAGTATCAGTACCTAAAACACTAAATTGCTTAAATACGCCCAAAGTGCCGGAAGCAAAACTTTCATTAACCATATTTACAAAACTTGATGGACAAAGGCTGTCAAAAATAACATCATTTAAATCGCGAATGGCAAATTGTTTTGTTGTACCATAAATACTATAAATTCCAACAATACTACCTGTGTCAATTGGCAAACCTTTACCTCTAAAGTTAGCATAATTGCTTGTTCTTAACTCAATTACATTTCCTTGTTTATCAATAATTTTGTTAGATGTAGCAGAATAATCTAAAGAATATGGTTCGCAGGGAGTTTCAAAAACAACACCTGTTAATTTTACTAATTTTCCTTTAAGACTATCGCTTAATTCGTTGAAATTGGTAATTAGTTTTGGAGCAGGAGGGTTGCCTGGCATGTCATCTCTAAATAAATGATCATCTACAAAAATATCAGGTATTCTACCACAAGTAGGACTGCCTGCATCTGTATATGGGAAACCTATTTGAACCATACCACCATAACTTCCAATACACAAACCCTGAAGTTTGATATAAACCAATTGACCTACTTTAAAAGCGTTGTACATGTTTGTTCTGTCAATTTGTATGTTAATTGCAGCAGAGTCATCCTGAATATACAATGTTTTATAAAAATTACCTGATTCATCGTTTGCAGTAACAATTCCTTTAATAATCCAATCTTCTTTAATAGTATCAACACCACTCACATACCCATCTATTAAACTTTTTATAGATTTGTTTGATTCAAAATTAACGTATGGAATATTAGGTGTAATGTCTTTATCTTTTTTTATACATCCAAAAATTACAGCAAATGCTGTAATTAAAAGAATAAATGTGATTTTTAAATTTATTTTTTTCATAATTAGAAATTTATAATGTTATATATCGTTTATTATTATTAGATTCTAAATGCAACACTTAAAAAATATGACCTTCCATATCCATAAAAGTATTTTGGAGGGAATAAACCTAAACTTGCAGACCCTCCTCTTGCATAAGATTCACGGGTTTGTTCATAACCACCAGTAATAAGATTTTGATTGTCAAGAATATTATTAACACTCAAATTTAAATTGATATTGATGTTGTTTTTTAAGCGTATGTTTTTGCTTATAGAAGCATCAATAGTATATCCACCTTTTAATTTTTCTTGGTCGGTAATTTGTTTTACTTCACTTTCTGTAAAAACAGATTGAGTGACAGTCTCAGTAGTTCTTCTAACAGGAGAGAAAGCCAAATACATTTTATCGAAATAATTTATATTTACATTTACCCACCAGAATTTAGGATGAGCATATTTAATACCAAATGAACCTGCTATTTGAGGGCCAGGAACATAAAAATATTTTGTATAAATTGTTTCTGTTTTATCAGGTTTTAAACCATTTTCCCATGATATAGTAGCAGTTGGGCGAGATGTGTATCGATAGTTTCCCCAAGCACCCACAGCAATTAGGCTTATTGTCTTGGTAGCCTTGATTTCGGAACCTAATTCAAAACCTTGATGAGTTTTATTAACTCCTGTCATTGAACAGTTAATATAGGTTTTGTAATCATCAGAATAATAATGAACTACATCTAACTGGTCTTTAAACATTGTTTGAAAAATAGTGATGCGGGTATTAATAAAAGGAGTTTTTAAAATATAACTAATATCGCCAGAAATATCAGTTTCACTGGTAAGTCCTGAGATAAAAGTATTTTTAACGCGAGAAGAAATAAAAGCATCATTTGCTAAAGGTGGTTTGTTTATATATGCTAAATTGCCAACTAAATAATGATGACCGGTAATTTTATATGTTACTCCTCCTTTAATAGCATAATTCACAAAAGTCTTTTTTTCGGAATTGCCATAAGAATTATCAGGATTTACTCCGTTTTTCATTTTCCCTTCACGCCAGAATTGCGTACCAGAAAGATTAGCAGCAAAGAAAAAATCAACTTTATTATAAGTAAATTCAGCTTGTCCCCACAATAAACCAGTATTTAGATTTATATTGTAATTATATCCAAAAATATCACCTTCTTTAACAACCCTGTTTGGGTTATTTAAGTCATTTTGCATAATTGATGTTCCATTTGTATCTGAAGCATAATCTCTTTGAGAATATTGGTCTATGTCCACCCAATATTGTCCCCCAAGCAAATCTTCAATGGTTTTATAGTTTTCGCTTGTAAATTTTCTTAATTCAAAACCACCTGTAATATGGAGGTGTTCATTCATTTCTTTATTAAGAAAAGTATTAAAACTTATTTGGTTTTGGTCATTATGCCTGTTTTCTACAATATAAACAGCTTGTTTCCCCGCATTATTAGCATTAAAATTTGTTTGATATAATCTATCCCAATTTATTTGACGAATATTAACATCATTTTCCCATGCTTCGGTAATCGCTGACATAACGATTGGGTCAGGAGGGTTTGGTAAGCTAATATATATTTGTCCACTTGGTAAGTATCTGTAATAATCTGGACGTGGATCTGCAGCATTATACCAGTTAATGGCAGTATATCCGTTTTTAGCAAAGGAATATCCTAATGAAGTTGTAAGTTTTGTTTTTTCGTCTATTTTCCAATAATGATTTAAAATGAAGGTAGGTTCATTGGTTGTTTTGATTCTGGCGTTACGTTTTTGTCCGTTCTGATAACCCCAATTGGCATTATAATAATTATTATCTGCAAGTTCATATACTTCCTTTGTACTTGCTGCTTGCATTCCCTTTTTAGTAGGTGCTCCGTAGAAAGTAAAGGCAATGCTATGATTTTCATTTATCTTTTTTTCTGCTGCACCAAAAAAAGCATAAGCATCATAAAATGTACCCTGTACATAACCTTCACTAGCAAATCTCTTTGAGCCACTAACGGTAAAAGCCCAATTATTCTTCATTAATCCAGTAGAAATTGTGTACATTACTCGGTGAGTATATGCTTTATTTGTAAAAGCATAAGATAATTTATTTTGTTTGCGATAATGTGAAGCTCTTGTATCTATATTAGTAACACCGCCAATACCGCCAAAAGAAAAATCAGAAGCAGAAAGCCCATTAATAGACTCTTTGTTACGTGTTACTTCATTTAAACCACCCCAATCAGACCAAGAAGTTCGACCATTTTCGGCATCATTCACTAAAATATTATTCATATAAGTAAGTGAATTTTCTCCATCGTAACCTCTGACTTTAAAATAAGCTGCACTAAATGTATAACTGGCCGTAGATGTAAAAACATCATTAGATGAATGTAGTAATCCAGAAACATTTTGTCCTTTGTTGTCATCATCAAAATCAAGTGTAGAAAGATTTACTTCAGATAATCCTCCTCCTTCTGTATTGGTGGTTGATTTTGTTTTCAAATTTACAGAACCAATTTTGTTTTCTCCTTCTGCAATAATTACAGGACTGGTAAAAACTTCATAATCTTCATTTGTAAAATAAATAATAGAATTTCCGATGGGAATATTAAGTAATTCGAAATTACCTTTTTCGTCAGTAGTTGTTTTTAGTTCCCCAATGCTAACAACTACCATGGTAACTGGTTTTCCTGTCTCGGAATCGAGAACAGTACCAGTAACTTTACTTACCTGTGCATTCAGAAAGCCGGTAGTAAAAAGCATGATAACAATTAATAAAAATTTCCTCATTATATATATATATTTAATTACTAAAATTTACTTTGCAAAAAAAGTTAGCAAAGTTATAAATTTAAAGTTAGAATTTAAAAAAAACAAAAGTTTTTAGCCATTTCTGAATAATAATTGTAATTTTGTTAATCGTTTCAGGTATTATATTCTTATATGTATTGTGTAACCTAAACATTTATTGAGTTTTAAGATAAATAAACTATATTAAAAATATGATGAAAAGAAATTTTATTACTTTAATTAGTATCATAACAATTATCTTGCTTGTATTAAACAAGCCTGTTTTTTCACAAGATAAACAATTTAAAATAGGATGTATAGGATTTTATAATCTTGAAAATCTATTTGATACCATTGAAGATCCGACTATAAATGACGAAGAGTTTTTACCAGAAGGCGCTAATAAATGGACAGGAGAAAGATATAAAGCAAAACTAAAAAATATGTCTGAAGTAATTGCTCAGATTGGTGGAGAGTTTGTAAAAGGAGGTCCAATTATTATGGGGCTTTCTGAAGTTGAAAATATTAATGTAGTTCAAGACTTGATTAATACGCCTTTGCTTAAACCAATGGGTTATGGAATTGTTCATTATGATTCTCCAGATAAACGTGGGGTTGATGTTGCATTAATATATCAGAAACAATTTTTTACTGTAACAAATAGTTTAGCTGTAAAATTAACCATTCCTGGTAATGCCGATTTTTTCTCAAGAGATCAGTTGGTTGTTTCTGGTATATTTGATGGAGAGCCATTGTATGTAATTGTTAACCATTGGCCTTCAAGAAGTGGTGGTGAGAAAAAGAGTGCACCTTTGAGAAATACAGCTGCTAAATTATGTCGCTCTATTGTTGACTCAATAATGAAAATTGATATTAATGCGAAAATTATTGTAATGGGTGATTTAAATGACGACCCTACCAATGCTAGTTTAACGAAATATTTGAATGCTAAAGGAGATATAAAAAAAGTTGCTGTTGGTGATCTTTTCAATCCTGGGTATAAAATGTTTAAAAAGGATGGTATTGGTAGTTTAGCATATAGAGATTCCTGGAATTTATTTGATCAGATTATTGTTTCATCAGGGCTTATTGGTGAAGACAAAACAAACTATAAGTTTTATAAATCCTTTGTTTATAATAAGAAATTTTTGACCCAAAGCGAAGGTGCTTATTCTGGTTATCCTTTAAGAACGTATGCAGGAGGGGTTTATCAGGGTGGTTATAGTGATCATTTTCCTGCATATATATTTCTTATAAAAGAAAAGAAATAAAAAAGGAATAAAACAGTATTTTAAAATTTTGTGTATTCTACGAAATTAAAAGGATAATTAACCATTTCGGAATAATCTTCGCCTTCTTCGAGTTGTTCTTCGTCATCTCTTTTGTAATGCCAGTTTATCCGTAATTCTTTTTTTGGTTGTTTGTGTTTTACAAACAGGTTAATAATTTCGATAACCATTTTTGAAGAAGCAGTATTTACATAAACAAATTTCAGGTTTAAAATTGTCAGATCTCTTGGTGATCTCATATATTCTTCAATCCATAAAAGAATTGGTTTGTAAAATTTAAGAGCATCTTCTGGTAAAGATTTGCCAGTTATTTCAAAATTGCCAGTAGTTTGATTAAAATTAACATATGGTGTATCGTGTTTTGCCGCAATTATTAAATTCTCCATAAATATCAACGAATATTATATTACATTTTTTATTTCAACAAATTTAAAAGGAATCTCTATTACTGAAGAGTAATCGTTTCCTGCGCTTAGCATGTCTTCATCTCCTTCATCATAGTACCAGGTAATATCTAATTTGTTCCCTGATTTTTTGAGCATAGCAACCTTCTTTATTAATTCTAATATTTTTTTAGCAGAAGAAGTGTTATAGTAAGAAAACTTTAAATTTAATTGTGTAACGGGTATGGGTGTGGTAATATATTCATCAATCCATCTTAATATTGGTTTATAAAAACGGGCTGCATCTTCAGGAAATGATTTTCCGGCTATTTCTATTATTCCATTGTTTGCATCTAGTAATACAGCTGGGGTGTATTCTTTGGCAGTCATTGTAAATGTTTTCATGAAATATAAGTATATGATTTGTTAAAAAAAATCTTCTTCTTCTTAAAACAGGGTAAAGATAAAAAAAATTATATCAAAAGTAAAATGTTTACAGTTTAAAAAAATTTTAAATTTATTTAGGGCTGTAATTCGCTTAATTCGAGCCATCTATTTGTTTTTAAATCTATTAATTTAATTAAATCACCTAATTTATGGGATGATTCAATAACTTTTTCATTATTTAAATTGCCAGAACTCAATGATAATTCAAGTTCTTTGTATTCTGTTTCGAGTTGTTCTATTTCGAGGGTTAGTTGGTCGTATTCTCTTTGTTCTTTGAATGATAATTTTTTGATAGTGTTTTTTGCAGGCTTATTAGTAACTATTTCGTTTTTCTTTTCTGTTTTTTCGGTAAGCCTAAGTTGTTTTTCTTTATTGGTTTTGTATTCGCGATAATCGGAATAATTGCCGGGGAAATCTTTCACTTTTCCTTCTCCTTCGAAAACAAATAAATGCTCAACAACTTTATCCATAAAAAAGCGGTCGTGCGAAACTATAAGTACGCAGCCTTTGAAATTGAGCAGGTATTCTTCCAAAACATTTAATGTAAGTATATCAAGATCGTTTGTAGGTTCGTCGAGAACAAGAAAATTAGGGTTTTTCATTAGCACCGTTGCCAAATATAGTCTTCGTCTTTCTCCACCACTTAATTTATATACAAAAGAGTGTTGGGTTTCTGGTGGGAACAGGAAATAATTAAGAAACTGAGATATACTCAATGTGTTTCCATCTCCTAATGTTACAACTTCTGCAATAGCTTGTGCAACTTCAATTACTTTCATATTGTTATCGAATTGCATTCCGTTTTGACTATAGTAGCCAAATGTAATTGTTGTTCCAACTTCAATGGTTCCAGCATCTGGCTTTAATGCCCCTGTTAAAAGATTTAATAATGTGGTTTTTCCTGTTCCATTGTTACCTATCATACCGACTTTTTCGTATCGGATAAAATTGTAGGAGAAGTTTTCGACAATTTTAATATTATCGAAACTTTTGGAAAGATCTTTTACATCAATAATCTTAGTTCCAAGGCGATTGCCTTTTGCATTGAGTTTCATTTGTTTTTCAGTTGATCTTCCGATTGCCTGTTCTTTGAGTTCGTAAAATGAATCGATACGCGATTTAGATTTTGTGGTTCGGGCTTTTGGCATTCTTCGAATCCAATCTAATTCTTTACGTAATAAATTTCGGGCTTTTTCAACATTAAGATTATCATTCAATAAGCGTTCTTCTCTTTTTTCGAGAAAATCGCTATAATTGCCTTGATAACGAAATAATTGACGATTGTCTATCTCTATTACTTCGTCGCAAACACGGTCGAGGAAATAACGATCGTGGGTTACCATAAATAAAGTAATGGAAGATTTTTTAAGATATTCTTCAAGCCATTCGATCATGTCCAAATCGAGATGATTGGTAGGCTCGTCGAGGATAAGTAGATCGGGTTCTCTTATCAGGGTGTTTGCAAGGGCAACGCGTTTTCGCTGACCACCAGATAGGTTCCCCATTTTTTGTTCGTAATTATCTATCTTTAATTTTCCTAATATTTGTTTTATTTTTGATTCGTAATTCCATGCACTAAAAGCATCCATTTTTTCCATTGCTGAAGCAATTCTTTTTTTATCTCCAGAATTGAGACTGTTTTCGTATTCTCCAATAACATGCATCATTTCACCAGATGAGAGAAATACCTGCTCTAATACTGTATAGTTTTCGTTGAACAGTGGATCTTGTTCAAGAAATCCAATAGTAATGTCTTTGTGGAATTTTATAGATCCTGTATCTGGGGTGTCTTTACTGCAAAGTATATTGAATAGTGTGGTTTTTCCTGCGCCATTTTTGGCAACTAAAGCTATTTTCTGATCTTTAGCGAGAAGAAATGATATATTATCAAATAATACTAATTCGCCAAATGATTTTGTTATATTTTCTACCTGAAGGTAACTGATCATATGTTTTTGTAAATGAACTGCAAAGTTAAATATATTGGGTTGATATGCAAGCGTATTTGGATTTACGATTTTGGATTTACAATTTACGATAGTTCGGCTCCGCTCACTAAAAATTTTGGATTTACGATTTGCGTGAAATTTTAGGTAAACAGATATTTTGAGATGTATTGTTGTTGGAATGGGCTTTTGATTTGATCTTAAGCCTATTGTTTTTAAGTTTTGAGGAATTACAGGGGTGCGATAGCATCGGACAATGCTGCGAGAGGAGTTTACAATGCTGCGATAGCATGTGACATTGCCCAGAAGGTATCGGACACTGACAGAATGGCATCTGACACTGACAGAATGGCAGTTTACATGTTTGCGAAAGCATGTGACATTGCCAGGAAGGTATCGGACATTATTGCGATGGTATATGACATTGCCAGGAAGGTTTGTGACATTGTCGGGAAGGTATCGGACATTAATGCGAGAGGATATGACATTGCTGGGAAGGTTTGTAACATTTTCAGGAAGGTTTCGGACATTAATGCGAAGGTATATGACATTGTCGGGAGAGCAATTTACAATTAGGAATTAGCAATTATCAATGTGCAATTAATAATTAACAATTAAAAATTATTAATTAACAATTAAGAGTGAGCAATTAATAATTAACAATTAAAAATTATTAATTAACAATTAAGAGTGAGCAATTAATAATTAACAATTAAAAATTATTAATTAACAATTAAGAGTGAGCAATTAATAATTAACAATTAAAAATTATTAATTAACAATTAAGAGTGAGCAATTAATAATTAACAATTAAAAATTATTAATTAACAATTAAGAGTGAGCAATTAATAATTAAGAAATAAGTATTTATAATTAAAAGATAAAGTAGTTCGATGATTTTTACCACTGAGATAGAGAAGTTTAAAGGTGAAAGAGAAAAGAAAGAATTAAAAGATAAAAGGTGAAAGTAAAAAAGAAAAGTGAAAAATAAAAAATCAATGATTGTATTTTTATAATAATTATTAGATTTGTAAAAAAAATATTAAAAAAATCAAACATGAAAAAACTTAATTATTTATTTCTTTTAATTTCTGGTATTGTTATATTTGGAATGACAAGCTGTCAGAAAGAACCTTCAGCTAGTTTTACTACTGATAGAGTTAAAGTGGGTACTACAGATACTGTTAATTTTACAAACACTTCAAAAGATGGTGATAATTATGAATGGAACTTCGGTGATGGGACAACATCCAAGCTTGAAAATCCGACACATACATTTTCAACAGAAGGAACTTATACTGTTACTTTAAAAGCATTTTCTAAAAATGGGAAAAAGAGTTCAGAAGTAGTTACTACTATAAAAGTAGTTGCTAATAATTTAGAATATGATAATAAAAAATATATTCTAACCAATGGTTTGTTAATGAAGAATAGTGTAACTAATCATGTATATGAAATGATTGTAACATTATATTCAGGTTATAAAGTTGTAAGTTCAGGCAACAATATTACTAGCATGACTGGGACAGGAAATTATATTAAGTTTTTAATATATGCGAATGACACAATAGGTTTGAGTCCTAATGTGTTTAATTATAGCTATTTATATAATGTTGGTACTTTTAAAACGGCTGAATTTGCTGTTGAATATGTATTAGCAAAGAATGTAAGTGTTAAATATCCTATTGTAGCTGGTACTTTAAATGTGAAAAAAGAAGGAGATTATTATGAAATTTCAATTGATTGTACTGCTGAAAATACAAAAGCTATAAAAGGAAGTTTCTATGGAAAATTGAAATATTTTAATCCTTATTATCCAAGTTAATAGATATAAAACGATAGATATTAAATAGGTCGGATTTTTTGAGTATAAATCCTTTCTTCAAATGAGGAAAGGATTTTTTTATTTATTGTATATACTTTGTGTGGGGACAAAATTAAACATTTTAAAGGGTTAGAGGAGTAGGGACGACATATATCTTTATTCCATTTACCAATTATGTACAAATTTATTCCGTTTGCAGTAAAGCATTGAATTTTAAATTCTATTTGGAAAGATGTTTGTTATAACCAGACATTATAAACAGAATGAGAAAGAAATATAAAAAACATTACTTTTGTTATTGAGAACTTAATATAGATTTTAGATTTACGAATTACGATTTACGATTACAATGAATTAATATTCTGTATAATGAATGTAATGTAATAATTTCGAGTTTAATTTAATATATAAACAGTTTTTTTATAGGATACAATGAATATAATATTGAAAACAAGAGAGGAGTTGGTTTTAAAATCAATAGAAATAAGAAAAGATATAATCAGTGCAATTGCTGAAGCCGGGTCTGGTCATACAGGTGGTTCTTTGGATCTGGCTGATATTTTTACTTGTTTGTATTTTCATATTCTCAATCATCGACCAGAAGAACCTAATTGGGAGAATAGAGATCGTATGGTTTTGTCAATAGGACATGTTGCTCCTGTACTTTATGTTACTTTGGCTCATGCCGGATATTTTCCTATAGAAGAGTTAAAAACATTACGTAAATTGGGTTCGCGTTTGCAAGGACATCCGGGTCGAGATCATGGATTGCCTGGTTTGGAATTGTCTGCAGGTTCGTTGGGACAGGGATTGTCGGTTGCAGTGGGCATGGCTTTGGCAAACAAAATTGATAAAAAGGATGGTTATGTATATTGTATTCTTGGTGATGGAGAATTGCAGGAAGGTTCGGTATGGGAGGCAGCAATGAGTGCTGCGCATCATAAATTTAATAAACTTATTGCATTGGTGGACAGAAATAATTGCCAGATAGATGGTGTAACATCTGATGTTATGGAAATAGAGCCAATAATTGATAAATGGAAATCATTTGGCTGGAATGTTTTGAGTTGTGATGGACATAACCATATAGAGATCATTGAAACTTTTGAAAAAGTAAAGACAACATCAGACAGACCAAGTGTAATAATAGCCAAAACAATTATGGGTAAAGGAGTAAGAAGCATTGAAGGAAATTACAAATGGCATGGAAAAGCCCCATCAAAAGAAGAAGCATTGGATTTTATTGAACAAATTGATAACAATGGATAATTTAATAATTAAATCGCATAGGGCAACAAAAGAAGGATTTGCAGAAGGGTTGAGAATTGCTGGTAATAATCCTAAAGTTATTGGACTGGGTGCAGATATAACTGCATCGGTAGGTATGAATTTGTTTGCAGAAGCATTTCCGGAAAGGTTTTTCTCCTTTGGTATTGCAGAACAGAATTGTATAGGTGTAGCATCGGGATTGGCATTGTCGGAAAAGATACCTGTGTTTTCTACCTATGCAGTTTTTTCTGCTCTGAGAACTACAGATCAGATTAGAATTTCAGTTTGCTATAATAAACTGCATGTAATAATTGGTGGTGCCCATGCGGGTGTGTCGGTTGGGCCAGATGGAGCTACTCATCAGGCGTTAGAAGATATAGCCATTATGCGTTCGCTGCCGAATATAACAATAATTTCTCCTTGTGATGCAACACAAACTAAATTGGCAATAATTGCAGCCATTGATAATATGAATAGTCCTATGTATATTCGTTATGGGAGGGAAGCTGTTCCTGATTTTACGATTGAAAACCAGAATTTTGAAATTGGGAAAGCACAAACAATGGTTGAAGGAAATGATCTGACAATAATAGCAACAGGACATCTGGTGTGGGAAGCTATAATTGCTGCTGGTAAATTAAAAGATAAAGGAATTAATGCAAGAGTAATAAATCTGCACACCATTAAACCAATTGATGAAGAAGCTATTATTAAAGCTGCCAGAGAAACTGGTATAATTATAACTGCAGAGGAACATCAGATTCAGGGAGGAATGGGAAGTGCAGTTGCTGAAGTTGTTGTTAAAGAATATCCTGTTCCTATGGATTTTATAGGAATGAAAAGCTCATTCGGAGAATCGGGTAAACCTGAAGAGTTGTTGAAGAAGTATGGAATGACTTCGGATTCCATATATAAAATTGCAATAGAGAATTTTTCGAGAAAAAAATCTGATCAAAAACTATGAAAATATTAATAGTTGCAGCCACCATTCAGGAAGTTATGCCTTTTATCGAATCTATTAAGCTAAAGGAAAAAACAAAAAATGAATTATATGTGGGTGGGTATAAGTTTTGTCAATTTGAAATAATGATAGCAGGGATTGGAATGGTTGCTACAACTTATAATCTTACCAAAACTTTTACATCAAATAAATATGATCTTGCCATAAATATTGGTATTGCTGGAAGTTTTAAGAAAGACATCATTTTAGGCGAGGTTGTGAATGTTGTAGAGGATAGATTTTCTGAAATGGGAGTGGAGGATGGAGAAGAATTTATCTCGATGAATGAGCTCAATCTAAAAAATATGGGTACAGCTTCAGATTATAAAGTAAAAATGGAAAACCCATCATTTGAAGTTCTTAAGATCCCTAAGTCTATTAAGAATGTGAAAGGAATAACTGTAAATACTGTTCACGGAAATGAAAAAAGTATTTCAAAAATAGTTGAAAAATATAATCCGGATGTAGAAACGATGGAAGGGGCTGCATTTATGTTCGTTTGTGCAGCTGAAAATGTTAATTTTCTTCAAATAAGATCAATTTCTAATTATGTTGAAAAAAGAAATAAAGAAAGATGGAATACTTCTTTGGCAATTGATAATTTGAATAATACATTGATTTCTATGTTTGAAAAGATTTAATTTTATAAAAGTAATTTTGTGTGTTTTATTAATCTTTTATATTTGTTGAATTATTTTGTATTTTTACTTCATACAAATTATGAATTTTGAGAAGGACCAATCTTTAATATAAAATATGGAAAAAATCGCCAAATGGTATAATACCCTGAAATTATCAACAAAAATGATTTTGTTTATATTAACCATTTCAATGATAATTATATCTTTCACAATAGGGTATATTATATTCACATCAAGAAGCCTTTCATTGAAGGATGCTTCAAATTATGTAGATGCTTATACACGTGAACACGCCAATCTTACAAAATCTGATATAAATGTTGATATAATTGTTGCTAGAACTATGGCTCAGTCATTTCAGGACTATAGGAACTTTCCTGCAAATGAAAGAATTGAAATATTTAAAGGGATAACCAAACAGGTAATTTCAAATAACGCAAACTTTTTATCAGTATATTCTCATTGGGAAATAAATGCTTTAGATAGTTCATGGAAGAATAATTTTGGGAGAGTTAGGTTTACTTATTATAAAGCAAATGGAGCTATTATATATCGGCAAGATTCAATGAATTTAACTGGTGATGTTCCAGGTAGCCCTTATTATTTAATGAAAACAACTCATTGCGAATTGGTAGAAGATCCTTATTGGTGTACTTATACAAAGAAAAAGGAAGATGAAATATTAGAAACCAGTGTTTGTGTTCCAATAATGGATAATGGGAAATTTGTTGGCAGAATAGGAATTGATTTAGCCATTGATCGTTTTAAGAAAATAACAGATAAAATAAAACCATTTGAAAACAGTTACTCATTTTTGGTTTCCAGTAAAGGGAATTTTATTACTTCACCTGGAAATAACATGGGGCTAGTTGGTAAACCTTTTGAAAAGGAAAAACAGGAAATATGTAAGAAATTTGGTATTCTTGAAAAAATTAAAAAAGGAGAATCGTTTTCTTTTATTACAAGGGAAAAGGGAGTAAATTATTATTACTCATTTGCTTCAATCCCTGTTGGGAATACTAATACTCCATGGTCGCTTGCTATAGTTGTTCCCATAGATGTTGTGATGCATCAAGCAAATTTAACTTTTTATAAATCAATTATTATAGGTATTATCGGTTTGTTGTTATTGGGTTTATGTGTATTCTTTATAACAAAAAGAATTGTGGTGCCGATTAGAAGAACAACTAATTCATTGATTGAAATGGCTACAACTGGTTTAATTGATGAATCAAGAAAAGTTTATTTGAAAAGCAATGATGAGATTGGAAAGATGGCAAATGCCCTTAATAAACTAATGGACGAACTTACTCATACAGCTAATTTTGCTAAACAAATCGGAGCAGGAAATTTAAAAACTAAATTTGAACCTTTGAGTCAAAATGATGTTTTGGGGAATTCATTAATAGATATGCAGTCTAGTTTGATAAAAGCAGAAATTGAAGATGAAAAAAGAAAAGTAGAAGATGAAAAAAGAAACTGGGCAACAGAAGGTATTGCAAAATTTAGTGAAATATTAAGGCAAAACAATAATAATATTGAAGCTTTATCTTTTAATGTTATAAAAAACCTTGTTGAATATACGCATGCAAATCAGGGCGGTTTTTTTATTGTTAATGATACTGAATTTGAACATTATTTGGAAATGACTGCATGTTATGCTTACGACAGGCAAAAATTTGTTCAAAAAAAGATATACGCTGGTGAAGGACTTATTGGTGCATGTTATCAGGAAAAGGAGAGCATATACATTACTAATATTCCTGATGACTATATTCATATTACCTCAGGTTTAGGGGATGCCAATCCGAGATCATTATTAATAGTCCCTCTGAAATTAAATGATGTATTATATGGTGTGATTGAAATAGCTTCATTTAGCTTATTTGAAAAGCATGAAATTGAATTTATTGAAAAGGTTGGAGAAAGCATTGCTTCAACCATATCTAATGTTAAAATAAGCACTAAAACAGCGTTGTTGTTAGAGCAATCTCAACAGCAGGCAGAGTTAATGAAGTCGCAGGAGGAAGAGATGAGGCAAAACATGGAGGAACTAACTGTAACACAAGAAGAATCTGCAAGAAAAGCAGAAAAGATGGAGCAAATGGTGAATGAAATGCACCAACAGGCATTAATTATGCAGGAACAAGAAGAAGAAGTGAAAAAGAGAGTTAAAGAAACTGAGGGCGTGATGAATGCACTTAATGCAGCAAATATGACCATAGAATATGATATTAAAGGTAGGATTATTGATATAAATGATAACTTTCTGAATTTTGTAAAAAAAGAAAGGTCAGAAGTTATCGGCACTCACCATAGAGATAACATTAATTTTGATGAAAATATAAATTTAAATTATGAAGTTTTCTGGAATGAATTAATAAAAGGTAAAAGCCAAAAACTAAAAGTGAAAGTTGAAATTGGGGGGAACACACTTTGGTTAATGGAAACATATAGTCCTATAATAGATGGGAATGGAAATACTATTAAAATACTTAAAATTGCAATTGATGTTACTGATAATATGCTGAAAGAGGAAATAATAAAGCAACAAGTAGAGGAATTGAAATCGCATGAAGAGGAATTAAAACAAAATATTGAAGAACTTGTTACGGTTCAGGAACAAATGAAAACAAAACCATACCTTATTAAGTTGTTAGCTGAAGAAATGAAAATAGATGAAGATAAATTAGAGGGCGTTCTTAATAAGATTAAATAGCTTTTATTGATTAGTATATAGTAATTAGTATTCAGTAATTAGTATTCAGTAATCAGTAGTTAGTATAATCTGTAGTGTAGCAAAAGTTGAAATAAAAATTAACTCAACAAATTTATAAAAGTACCAACCTTGTATAAATACGAAATAGCTCTTAGTCTGATAAAAGGAATAGGTCATATCAGGGCCAAAAATCTTATAGCATACTGCGGAAGTGCAGAAGCAATATTCAAAGAAACAAAACAGAATCTGATTAAAATTCCTGAGATTGGTGTTAATTGTGCAAAATTAGTTCAGAGTCAAGAGCAGGAGGTATTGGATAGGGCTGAAGAAGAAATAGCTTTTATACTAAAAAATAATATTACTCCCATTTATTATCTTGATGAAGCCTACCCAAAAAGGTTGAAACATTGTGATGATAGTCCTATAATGCTTTATTTTAAAGGGAAATGCGATTTTAACATTCCAAAAGTAATAAGTATTGTGGGAACAAGAAATGCAACTGATTACGGAAAGGAATTTTGTAAAAAATTTATTGAGGATTTGTCGGTTCATCAATTGTTAATTATTAGTGGATTGGCATACGGTATTGATATTGCTGCACACAAAGAATCAATTAATAAAAACATTCCTACTGTTGGTGTATTAGGTCATGGCTTAGATAAGGTTTATCCTGGAGTTCATGCTTCATATGCTTTAAAAATGACCGAAAATGGAGGATTATTGTCAGAATTTATAAGTAATACAAAACCTGACAGAGAAAATTTTCCAATGCGTAACCGAATCATTGCTGGTATGTCAGATGCAGTGATTGTTGTTGAAGCAGGAGAAACAGGTGGGGCTTTAATTACTGCGGAATTAGCTAATTCGTATAATAGAGATGTATTTGCACTTCCTGGAAGAATTTATGATGAATTTTCATTTGGTTGTAATAAACTTATCAAAACGAATAAAGCTGCTTTAATACAATCGGCAAAAGATTTAGAATACATCATGGGATGGGAAAGTAATAGTAATAAATCAGCATCAATACAGAAACAACTATTTGTTGAATTAACTTCGGAAGAAGAAAAAATAGTATCAATTTTAAAAGAAAATACAGAAACCAGCATTGATATGCTTGCAATAAAATCAGAAATGAGCATGAGCAAAGTATCAGTAATATTGCTCAATTTAGAGTTTAAGGGAGTAGTAAGATGTTTGCCCGGAAAACTTTACAAATTAGCTTGATTGGAGCGATAAGGTGAGTTTCTGCGATGAACAACAATGGCTCTGAAAGAAAAAGTAATAATAAGTGCAAGAACAACAAATGATAAAAGAGCTAATGCAGGCATATTTTGTTGAAATAAAAAAAAGTCATAAGCTCCGTGAGCTAAAGCAGCCATTAATAAGCCTGTGAGTAAATATAAGAATCTGTTTTTTCTGAATTTAGCAAGACCAATAAAATAACCCATTATAATTGCAAATGCAGCATGAGCAGGAACGGCTGAAAACATTCTTAACAAACCAGTAGAAAGTCCTCCTTCAATTACATAAAAAATATTTTCAGCTGTAGCAAAACCCATTGATACCATTACAGAATAAATAATACCATCAAAAGGTTCGTTAAAATCCTTTTTCCTATAAGCATATATCCGAATAAAAAAGAATTTACTAAACTCTTCGCCCAATCCGACAAAAAGAAAAGCATAAATTATTGTAATTAAAAGGTTATTTGCAATTGTGTCATCAGAAAAACCCGGGACAATTTCAATTATTATGGCAGGAATTACACTAAGAACACCAAATAGGAAGCATTTTATTAATAAATGTATCGGTTCTTTTTCGTATTTATCTTTGAAATATACAAATAAAATAATAGCTAATGCAGGAGCTATAGCAAGAGCAATTAATAGAATGATATAAATCATAAGAAATATGTTTAAGTTAATAAAGAATAAGATTTCAAACCTACATATTTTTTAATAAAAATACAAATTCATTATTAATATTTAACATTTAAAAAATAACTTAAACTATTGTACATAGTTATAAAATTACGATATTTGCTGACATTAATTTAAAAATAAAAAAAATGGCAGACGATAAGAAGATAATATTTTCAATGGTAAATGTTAGTAAAACATTTCCACCACATAAACAAGTGTTGAAAGATATTTATTTGTCTTTTTACTATGGAGCAAAAATAGGTATTATAGGATTAAATGGATCGGGTAAATCAACCTTATTAAAGATAATTGCAGGTGTTGAAAAATCGTTTCTGGGAGAAGTCGTTTTTTCGCCAGGATATAAAGTTGGTTTTCTTGAACAGGAACCTAAGTTAGATGAAACAAAAACTGTTAAAGAGATCGTTCAGGAAGGAGTTCAGGAAGTTGTTGATATTCTTAAAGAATACGAAGAATTAAACAATAAATTTTCAGAACCTATGAGTGATGATGAAATGAATAAGCTAATAGAAAGACAAGGCGCTTTAACCGAGCTAATTGATCATCATGATGCCTGGGAACTTGATGCAAAACTTGAGAGAGCAATGGATGCTTTACGTTGTCCTGATGGTAACTCTCCAATTTTAAATCTTTCGGGAGGAGAACGTCGTCGTGTTGCATTATGCCGGTTGCTTTTATCAGAACCTGAAATACTATTACTTGATGAGCCTACCAACCACTTAGATGCAGAGTCTATTGACTGGCTTGAACAGCATTTGCAGCAATACAAAGGAACTGTAATTGCTGTAACTCACGATCGTTATTTTCTTGATAATGTTGCAGGCTGGATATTAGAATTAGATAGGGGAGAAGGAATACCCTGGCAGGGGAATTATTCATCATGGTTAGATCAGAAAACCAAACGAATGGCTGCAGAAGAAAAAACAGAAAGTAAAAGAAGAAAAACGCTCGAACGGGAGTTGGAATGGGTAAGAATGGGAGCAAAAGGGAGACATGCAAAAGGTAAAGCAAGGCTTTCGGCATATGACAAATTGTTAAATGAAGATACAAAGCAAAAAGAAGATCGTTTGGAATTATATATACCAAATGGTCCTAGACTTGGGAATTTGGTAATTGAAGTTCAAGATGTTTCTAAAGCATATGGTGATAAATTGTTGTTTGAGAAATTAAACTTTTCATTGCCACCTGCAGGAATTGTTGGAATTATAGGACCAAACGGTGCAGGAAAAACAACTTTGTTCCGATTGATTATGGGTTTGGAAAAACCTGATAATGGAAGTTTTAAAGTTGGGGAAACAGTTACTATTGGATATGTTGATCAAAGTCATACAGATATTGATCCTGAAAAAACAGTTTGGCAAGTACTTTCCGGAGAGAATGAAGTAATTAATATAGGTGGCAGACCAATGAATTCAAGGGCTTATGTGTCAAGATTTAATTTTAGCGGTGCTGATCAGGAAAAGAAATGTGGTGTTCTTTCAGGTGGGGAAAGGAATCGTTTGCATCTGGCAATGACATTGAAACAGGAAGCCAATGTTTTACTTTTGGATGAGCCTACCAATGATATTGATGTGAACACATTGCGTGCATTGGAAGAAGGATTAGAAAGTTTTGCTGGTTGTGCGGTTATTATTTCTCACGATAGATGGTTTTTAGATAGAATTGCAACGCATATTCTTGCATTTGAAGGTGATTCTCAAGTATATTTTTTCGAAGGTTCGTATTCTGAGTATGAAGAAAACCGAAAAAAACGTCTTGGTGATGAAGGTCCAAAACGAATTCGATACAGAAAACTTAAAGCAGATTAACATTTAAGCTTTATATGAAATATGATGAGTTTTAAGGACAAATTATTGAATTTAAAAAACAAAACATTAAAAATTGCAAAAGATTATAAAATAATCTTTTCTATTTATATATTACTTGCTATAGTTGCGTCATTTCAATCTTACTTTGCAAAATCTAAAACTTTTGATAATAGTGGTGCCAGATTTTCAAACTATAATAATTATATTATATTTAAACAATCTTTTAATCATTTAACTGAAAACAAGGATTTATATATTTTATACCCAAAAGAACATTGGGATTTATATAAATATACACCTTCCTTTTCTGTGTTGTTTGCTCCATTTGCAGTATTACCTGATTTACTAGGTTTAACATTATGGAATTTGTTAAATGCATTGCTGTTGTTTTTTGCAATAAAACATTTACCAGGTTGGCTAAGCGAAAATAAAAAAAAGTTTGTTCTATGGTTTATAGTAATAGAATTAATGACCTCTATACAGAACGAACAGAGTAATGGGCTTATTGCGGGTTTAATAATATTCGCTTATGTTTTATTAGAAAGGAAAAAAATATTATTTGCAACATTGCTCATTTCTATAGGTATTTTTATTAAACCTTTTGGTTTAGTTGCGCTCCCATTGCTTCTTTTATTTCCCGAAAAACTCAAAAGTATTTTATTTACAATTGGATGGAGCATTATTCTTTTTTTTATTCCCTTGTTGATTGTATCTTATTCTCAATTAATTTATTTATATGGAAGTTGGGGTAACCTACTTATAGCAGAC
>DYDE01000190.1 GCA_020718065.1 Marinifilum sp.
GATCATGCTGGGACTCGAACCCAGGACCCCTGCCTTAAAAGGGCAATGCTCTACCAGCTGAGCTACATAATCATTTTTTGGAGGTGCAAAGGTATAGCTTCTATTCTAATTTCCAAAATAAAATTAAAAAAAATATGAATTATTTTTATTTTCTTTACTGGATATGCAATTTATTTGAAAAAAACATTTTCTCCTTTGTAATACTGTTTGTAATTAATTATATTTTCTGTAAAGATTGTTAAAAGGATAAATAAATATATATTATTTATCCTTTAAGAACAAACAGCTATCTCCATAACTTAAAAAGCGAAAATTGTTATTTAGTGCGTAGTTATAGACTTCACGCCAAGTATTGCCCAGAAAAGCAGCTATCAATAATAATAAAGTACTTTGCGGTTGATGAAAATTAGTTACAATTCCATTGGCTATTCTAAATCTATAACTTGGCAATATAATTAGCTGAGTGTATCCTGAGAGTGATTTGTAATTATTCTGTTTTAAATAACTTATAATTGCTTTTAGAGATTCTTTGGGTGAGATTTCAATTTCAGTATTTGTGTTATATGCTTCCCATTGGTCTATACTAATTTCTGAATATTGCATTTTTTCATTAATAAGCTTAACTCCAAACCAGTATAGGCTTTCAATGGTTCTTAATGAAGTTGTTCCAACACAAATAATATTATTATTTAAGTTTTTTAATATACTTTCTATAAATTCAATATTTACAGAAATGCGTTCAGCATGCATTTCATGATCATTAATTGTTGGTGAGCTCACTGGCTTGAATGTTCCAGCGCCAACATGCAAAGTAACATTATGCTTAATTATGTTTTTCTTCGATAATGTCTCAAAAACTTCTTTGGTAAAATGCAACCCTGCTGTAGGTGCTGCAACAGAACCCTCATAATTAGCATATATAGTTTGGTAACGTTGTTTGTCGTTTTCAATTGTATTTCGGGTTATATATGGTGGTAAAGGGATTATACCAATATTATCAAGTATTTCAATAAAAGTAAGGGTTTCTGGTTTCCAACTAAATTGAACAATAATTGTATCATCTTCCTGTTTGATCTTATTGGCTTGAAGTGTTATTTTATTTTCATTGATACTTATAGTTTTTTCAAGGGTTTCATTTTTCCACTTTTTCAAGTTTCCAACAAAACACTTCCAATTACAAATTCCTTTTTGAAGAAGTGCTTGGGTTTGATCTCCATCAAAATCATAAGATTCCAAACAAAATAATTCTATTGAAGCTCCAGTTTGTTTTTTAAAAAGCAAACGAGCTTGTATAACTTTCGTGTCATTAAAAATTAACAAACTTTTCTCAGGAATATGCTCACTAATTTGATAAAAAATTGTTTCAGAAATATTGTTATTCTTGCAAATAAGTAATTTTGAAAAATCTCTTTTTTCTAAAGGAAACTGCGCAATTTTAGAAAAAGGCAAATCGTATGTATAATCTTTTATTAAAATACTTCGGGGGTCAATCATTTCTATGTAATTTTAAAGAAATATATTGATTTATTAAATCCTTTTTAATAAATCCGATATATCTATTTCTGCTATGTAATATTCTGCAAGATAGTCGTCAGTAATCGCTTCAATTTGTTTTATTTTGTTATCTTCAGGAAAATAAATTATTTCAACATAAAAATCAAACAAAACATATAGTTTTATAGAGTAATTATTAATTGATTTAACAAAAAGCTCCTCCCCCAAATCAAATACAATTTGTGCCTTTTCATTTAATCTTAAGGTTTGAAAATTTTCAGCTGAAATCATTTTTTTTATTCTATTTTTTTAGAAAATCCTGTGGGTAAAAGTAAAAAAAAATAAATAAGAAAAAATAAAAAATGATGGATTAAATTTTATTTATAAAACAGTAAAAAATGAGAACCTTTGGTAATTGACTTCAGGGTTGGCACTCCAAAATGGAGTAACATATTTGAAACTTAATGATCGCTACTCGAAAAATGGAGTAGCATATTTGAGACTTTATGATTGTTTCTATAAAAATCGAGAAGATTAAACAAATGGTTTTGAAATCTTCTCAAATTTGAGTATTATAAAGAATTAGCGTTAAATTTAACAATTAAAAAGTTGTTATTGAATATTCTGAAATTTGATTTAGCCTTTTCTTTTTGATTTTCGGGAAATTCATTATATTAATTTCCGCTACCATCAATATCATCAGCAGAATTATCAGGAGCTACATCAACATTTGTCTTTGAATTTTTCTTTTGTTTTCCAACTTCTTTTCTCCATTTCAATAATTCCTGAAATTGATTTTCATTTAATATAATTTTTAAAGCATCATCGGCTTTTTTATTTCTGGCAATACTTGCTTGTTTTAGTTTTTCCTTATCATTTTGAAATGTAGCAAAATCTAATTCTTTTTTATTTCTCACGTTCAAGAATAACACTATGAACTTTAGGTGTTTGATCTGTAAATAATAACAACTTATTGGTCATTTTTAATACTATTATTTCTGTTCGTTCTTGAGGTGTTTTTTTAGATTTTTTATTCACTTTTGAATTGTTGTCTTGTGCAATAACAGATATTGAAGAAGATAAAATTAATGCAACAAAACTTACTATGATTAAAGATTTTTCTTTAGTTTTCGTATTTTCCCTTTTAAAATTTATACTGTTTTGACTAATCCAAATTTATAAGGTTTAAAGCATATATTTGTATTTTTTTGGAATAAAAATTTTAAAAAATTCAAAGTATTTTATAACTTGCACAAAAAATTAAAAAACAAAGTAAACTTAAAATTGTGAAACTATGAAGCGGTCATACCTAATTACATTAATATTATTGATGGGGATTGTAAGTTTCGGCTATGCACAAAAACCCAAAAAGCCAAACAAAACAGACACCATTAAAATTGCTGTTCAGCTTACTAATGATCAAATAGCACAGCAATTATACAATGAAGGGATTAGTTTTTTTGAAAATAAAAACTACGACAATGCTATTATGAAATTTGATGAAGCAATTAAATTAAAGATAGATTTTGATAAAGCTTTTTTTAATAGGGCTTCTGCGAAATATGAGAAAAAAGATTACAATGGCGCAATGCTTGATTTTGATAAAGTAATTGAACTAACACCTTTATTTGCAAAAGGATATTTTGGTAGAGCACAATGTAAATATGCGCTGAATGACAAAAATGGAGCTTTAGCAGATTATACAAAAGCGATTGATAGTGATAAAAATTATCCTCAAGCATATTATTACAGAGGAGGTATTAGTTTTGAACTTGGAGATTACGATGCAGCCATCAACGATTTCACCTCAGCAATTAATTTAAAATCCGATTATGCTTATGCATATAATGACAGAGGTAGTGCAAAAAGAGTGAAAGAAGACTATGCCGGAGCAATTGAAGACTATAAAAAAGCATCTCAGCTTAATCCAAAACTTGCATTTGTTTTTGACAACCTTGGTAGTGCAAAAAAGAAATTAAATGATTTTAAAGGAGCTCTTGAAGACTACAATACTGCTATAAAATTAGACACAACATTTTATTTAGCATACAATAACAGGGGTACAGTTAAAATTGAACTAGGTGATTTTGAAGGAGCAATAAAAGACTTTGATAAAGCATTGAAGTTTAAACCAAATTATGCATTTGCGTTTAATAACAGAGGAAATGCCAAATTCAAATTGAAAAAATACAAAGAAGCTATTCTTGATTATAATGAAGCTATTAAGCTCAATCCTGATTATGGTTATGCATACCTGAACAGAGGAATTGCAAAAGAGATGAACAGAGATCCCGAAGGAGCTTGTAGAGATTGGGAAAAAGCCAATACATTAGGTGTAAAAAGTGGAGAAAATTATGTTAATAATGAATGTAAATAATAAATTGTTATGAAAAAACTATATTTCAGAAAGCATATTTATTTATTAGCCTTCTTTTGTATGGCATTTCAAATGAATGTTTTGAAGGCACAAAATGTAGAGTTCGAGAAAGCTTATTTTCCAGGGAGAAAAGCAGAACTCAGTGAAGCTAAAACACAATTAGAAAAGGGAAATAAATTGTATGAAAATGGTGGAGGTGATTATCTGTTGGCAATTGAACCTTTTACAAAAGCAAATAACTTTAATCCCAATAATGCGCTATTAAATTATAAACTTGGTATTTGCTATCTTTATACAATTCAAAAAACAAAATCAATAGTTTTTTTTGAAAAAGCTATTCAGCTTAATCCAACTGTTGCTCCCGATCTTCATTTAGTGTTAGGTGAAGCATATCAGCTTAACTATGAATTTGACAAAGCAATTAGTGAATATAAAAAGTACCAACAGAACCTTTCTCCATTCGATTTAGAAACTAAGAGAAAAGTTATTGAAAAGAAAATTAAAGAATGTGATATTGCAAAAGGATTAGTTGCTCAACCTGTAAGAGTATTTATTGATAACTTAGGTAATACAGTAAACTCAATTTATCCAGATTATAGTCCAATAGTTAATGCTGATGAATCAGTTTTAATTTTCACTTCTCGTCGTCCTGATACATATGGAGGCGATAAAGACCCTAATGACAACATGTATTTTGAAGATGTTTACTTTTCATATAAGAAAAATAATATTTGGACACTTGCTTTTAATGCAGATGATCCTATTAATACTAAAAATCATGATGCAACAGTTGGGCTTTCTCCAGATGCACATAGATTGTTTATATATCGTGGGGATAAAGGAGGTGATATTTTTGTTAGCGAACTAGAAGGAATAAAATGGTCTTCACCAAAAAAACTTCCTAAACCAATAAATTTACCTGACTCAAAGGAAAGCAGTGCTTCATTTTCATATAATGGAACTACTATTTTCTTTGTGAGTAATCGCGAAGGTGGTTATGGTGGACAGGATATCTACACTAGTACTTTAGGACCTAAAGGAAAATGGTCAGAACCTACCAACTTAGGTGCTACTATAAATACAGAATATGATGAAGAAGGTGTTTTTATGCATCCCGATGGGAAAACAATGTATTTTAGTTCACAAGGTCATAGCACAATGGGGGGATTTGATATTTTTAAATCTGTTTATGAAGATGGCAAATGGTCTGAACCAGAAAATATTGGTTATCCGATAAATACGACAGATGATGATTATTTTCTCACGGTTTCTGCTAGTGGAAAACATGGTTATTATTCATCAAGTCAAGCAAATGGCTTAGGTTCAGATGATTTATATATGATTACCTTCCTTGGACCAGAAAAGCCTTTAATTGCTTCTAATGAAGATAATTTATTAGCCAGCTTAACTGCACCAGTTAGCGAAACTGTTATTGAAAAAATGATTACAATTAATACAGCCCAGTTAACAATACTTAAAGGAAAAGTTTTAGATGAGAAGACCCGTGAACCTCTTGCTGCTACATTAAAATTAACAGATAATGCCAAAAATGAATTACTTGCAACTTTTGAGTCAAATAGTTCAACAGGTGAATATTTGATATCTTTGCCTTCTGGTAAGAATTATGGTATAGCAGTTGAAGCTCAAGGCTATCTGTTTTATTCGGAAAATCAGGATATTCCGGCAGCAGCTAAATATCAGGAAATTATTAATGATATTTTACTTAAGAAAATCGAAGTTGGTAAATCTATTGTATTGAAAAATATATTCTTCGATACTGGTAAATCTACTTTACGTCCAGAATCTTATGCTGAATTAGGTATTCTTTATCAATTATTATCAGATAATCCAAAAATGAGGATAGAAATTTCAGGACATACAGATAATAAAGGTGGTGCAGCATACAATAAGAAGTTATCAGAGAGTCGTGCTAAAGCAGTTGTTGATTATCTTATTACCAAAGGAATAGAAGCGAGCAGACTGGAATATAAAGGTTATGGTTTTGATAAACCAATAGCTCCAAATGATACAGAAGCTGGCAGACAACAAAACCGCAGAACTGAGTTCAAAGTAATTGGAACTAATTAAAAAATATAATCATTTAAATAAAAAAAGGGTGAAATTAAATTCACCCTTTTTTTATATACAAACCTCTGTTAATAATGATTAATACCAAGTTGCGTTCT
>DYDE01000191.1 GCA_020718065.1 Marinifilum sp.
TAATATAGCAAGAATAGTAAAATGTATTTCATTCTATAAATTTATTTTTGTAAAAAAAAACAAAATGCAAAAAATATATTTTATCATCGTATTTATTTTATGTTTAACATTTAATAAGGGTTTAGAAGCACAAACACTTATCAGCGGGACAGTTAAATCAAGTAAAGGTGAATTGCTGGCAGGTGCCAATGTATTTATAAAAGGAACATACGCAGGTGCAAATACAGATGCAAATGGAAAATTTTCTTTTACAGTAAATAGTAATGATTCAATGGTGATTATGGTCTCTTTTATTTCATATAAACCATTTGAACAAAAATTTAAACCTGAGGGAAAAAATTACAATATTTCAATTGTGTTAAAAGAAGATGTATCGCAATTAGATGCTGTTACAATTTCTGCTGGTTATTTTGAAGCAGGAGATGAAAAAAAATCTACTGTATTAAATTCACTTGATATAGTTACGACAGCTGGTGGTGCAGGAGATATTTATTCAGTAATGAGAACTTTGCCCGGAGCTTCGGGTATGAGCTCACAAACAGGTCTTTTTGTAAGAGGAGGAGAAGGCAGAGAAACAGTAACTATAATAGATGGATTGAGAGTTGCTAATCCATTTTACAGTAATATGCCTGATATTTCTTCCAGAGGCAGATTTAATCCTTTCCTTTTTCAGGGAACTTATTTTAGTTCTGGTGGCTATTCTGCGGAATTTGGAGAAGGAATGTCATCAGCATTGGTATTGAATACTATTGGATTAGCCGAACAAACATCTACAAATATTGATTTGATGAGCATAGGTGCAGGACTTGGTCATACACATCGTTGGAAAAAAACTTCACTTGGCGGATATTTTTCTTATACAAATTTAAGCCCCTATTACCAGCTTTTCAAGCAAAATATTGATTGGGTTGAAGGACCTCAGGGGATTGGTGGTTCTATAATATTCAGACATCAACCTAAAATTGGCGGAATGTTAAAAGCTTATTGCGAATATAGTGATGGTGCTTCATCATTCAATTATAAACTTTCTGATGAACCACTTATTAAACAATATTATAAAGGTAAAAACAAAAATCTATTTTCCAACTTATCATATACAAAGGAATTAAATAAAAAATGGAATATGTTTACTTCCGCATCTTATAGCAAAAATAACGATATAACTACTTTTGATACATTATCATCCGAAAACTTTGATAATCTTTTAGCAGGAAAAATTAAGTTTACAAGAAGTTTAGGTAAGTTATCTCAATTAAAAATAGGCACTGAATATCATAATACATATTACAATATGGATTATAAAAGCAGTTATATTAATGATATTGTATTTAATGACAATTATACCGGGAGTTTCGCAGAATCAGATATTTATCTTACAAAAAAATTGGTAATGCGACTTGGTGTTCGTGCCGAAAGCAATACATCCATAAGCAATTACAATGTTATGCCCAGAACTTCCATTGCTTATAAGCTCAACAACGGTTATCAGTTTTCTTTTGCATATGGACAGTATTATCAAACTCCTGAATTGGAATATATCAATTCAGGTTTGAAAAAATATGAAAAATCCTCACATTATGTATTGAATTTTCAGAGAATAGAAGATGACCGTACATTAAGAGCCGAAATTTACTATAAGAAATATGAAAAACTGCTGCTAATTGAAAATTTTCAAACACCCACCACTGATGGAAATGGTTACGCTCAAGGTCTCGATTTGTTTTGGAGAGACAAACGTTCAATACCAAATGTTGATTATTGGATTTCGTATTCATTTCTTGACACAAAAAGAAAATACAAGTATTTTTCTACTGCTGTTATTCCCGATTATGCTCCGTCACACAATTTTAACTTTGTATTTAAGCAAAATATTCCATCTATTAATGTCGGTTTAGGATTAAGTTATGTTTATTCTTCTTCCCGTTATACTTATCTGCCAACAGGTTTACAGGGTGATAAAACCCCAGATTACCATAACATAAGTTTTAATGCCAGTTATCTTACTTCACTTTTTGGAAGCTTTACTGTTATTGTTGCATCTGTAGGTAATGTTTTTGGATTCGATAATGTAATTAGTTATCGTTATTCGCCCGATGGAAGTTCAAAAACTGTTGTTAAAGACCCAGATAAGCAATTTGTCTTTTTAGGGATTTTTCTTAGCTTTGGTCGCGATAATACAAATGATGTTTTATAAATAATCTATAATTAAAATACAAACAAATGAAAAAATCATTATTATTTATTTACGGTTTAACATTAATGTTAAGCAATCTGAACGCACAAGATTATCATCAAATAATGCTCAATGGCATTGTGAAGATGGACAGTGCAAAAACAATTGAACAATGGCAGGATGCAGCAAGCCATTTCGAAAGAATTGCTTCTGTTGATACAACAAAATGGTTGCCTCAGTACTATACTGCCTATAATTATATTATGGTAGGTGTTATGCAGGAAAAGAACAAGACCAAAGATGCATTTTATACTAAAGCTGCTGATTATGTTGCACGCATAGAAAGAATGAATGTAAAAAACGATGAAACATTAATTCTTAAATCGTTTTTATTACAAATGCAAATTGCCGTTAATCCTATGAAACGTGGAAAAGAGTTGGGTGAGCAATCAGATAAACTACTGGAAGAAGCATTGAAAATGAATCCCGATAACCCACGCTATTATCTTCTTAAAGCTGAAAACTTCTGGTACACCCCTCCCATGTTTGGAGGCGACAAAGTAAAAGCCTGCGAATTCTATCAAACATCAAAAGATAAATTTAGTATTTTTAAACCTTTAGATGATATTTCTCCTAATTGGGGTTTGCATAGAGTGAACGAAATGCTTTCCGAATGCAGCAAACAAAAAAAATAACAGAATAGGGTTAAGCCTTAATTGTGATATTCTTGCAAAACAAGTTTTATGCATAATCTAAAGCATCGAATTGATTTTTTTCAAATCGCTGAAATGAATTCTTACATCAATTAGTTGTCTGGCAAAACGCCAGAACAAATTCCTACGCCAAAATTCTTCCTGGCGAAACGCCAGAACAAATTCTTACGTCAAATAGTTGTCCGGCGAAACGCCAGAACAAAATCCTACACCAAAATTCTTCCCGGCGAAACGCCGGAACAAAATCTTACGTCAATTAGTTGTCTGGTAAAATGCCAGAGCAAAATCCTACGCCAAAGTTCTTTCTGGCGAAACGCCAGAACAAAATCCTACACCAATATTCTTTCTGGCGAAATACCAGAACAAAATCTTACGCCAAAATTCTTCCTGGCGAAATGCCAGAACAAATTCTTACGTCAAAATTCTTCCTGGCGAAACGCCAGAATAAAATCCTACGCCAAAATTCTTCCTGGCGAAATGCCAGAACAAATTCTTACGTCAAATAGTTGTCTGGCGAAATGCCGGAACAAAATCTTACGCCAAAATGTTTCCTGGGAATTTCCCAGAACAAATTCTCACGCCAAAATGTTCTCTGGGAATTTCCCAGAACAAATTCTTACGTCAAAATGTTCTCTGGGATTTTCCCGTAACAAATTCTCACGCCAAAATGTTTCCCGGGAATTTCCCGGAACAAATTCCTACGCCAAAATGTTCTCCGGGAAATTAAAAATCAACGGGTACTTAATCAAGCTTTTGTTTTTTTATGTGTTCGGGATAAAATAATTGATATTGAATAATGAATTACAAACCTATATTAAAACTCTTGGTGAAATTTGGTGTTCTTGCCTGCCGAATAAGGTAGGTTGGCGTTTTAGTGGCAAAAATATTAAGCCTCCAACTTGCCTGCCGACCAGGTATGGAGCACTAAAGCACAAAATAACACTAAAGAATTCGTTTAAAGTTATTGTTATTAAATGACTTGTATTGTTACCCCGAACTCAGGTTAACAATAATTACAATTTAACCATTGGTTTATTATAAAACTACAATATTAACGTTCCTTATACATAATTAGTTTAAAACCCAACTAACTTTAAGAACTTTAGTTCACTTTAAACTTTAGTTCATTTTAAGTACTTATTTGTTAGTAAATATTAACTAATTTTGCATTTCAATTTTCAGAAAGTAATTAAACTAACATCAAACGAAATGGAGCAATACAGACCTGGTGGATTTAAAATGTTGCCTGATGTTGTAAAGAACATTATTATTATAAACGGTTTGCTTTTTTTAGCAACAATTGCAGCAGCCAATGTTTTTAAAATTGATTTAGCTGATATGTTGGGCTTGCATTATTTTGGTGCAGAAAAGTTCAAACCTTATCAGTTTATCACATATATGTTTATGCATGGAGGTTTTGGACATATTTTCTTCAACATGTTTGCTTTATGGATGTTTGGTAGCGTACTTGAAAATTATTGGGGACCCAAACGTTTTCTTGTCTATTATTTAATTACGGGAATTGGTGCAGCATTGGTACATTATATCGTTATGTATTACCAAATATCACCTGATATCAATATAATTAATAATTATATTGCCAATCCTAATCTTGATAAACTATACGAAATTAAAAATTCCGGTTTATTTGGCAAGTCATACGAAATGCTGACAAGTTACAATCAATTTGTTGCAAACGTTTCTGGTGCAGACGACAAAACAATTCTCAGTGCCTCTGTTGAAATGATGCAGCAGGTGAAAATTGATTATTTGAATGCTCCTAATATTATAGGAGCTTCAGGTTCTGTTTTTGGATTGTTACTTGCTTTTGGGATGATGTTCTCCAATTCATTGATCTATGTATATTTTGCTATTCCTATTAAAGCAAAATATTTTGTAATGATCTACGGGGCACTTGAATTATACTCAGGTATAGCAAACAATGCAGGTGACAATATTGGTCATTTTGCCCACCTTGGTGGTATGTTGTTCGGTATTTTCCTGATACTTTACTGGAGAAAAAAAAGAAGTATTTAATAAAATGCAAACAAATAGTATTGGTAATCAAATAAAGAATTTTATCACTGGTCGTTCGATCTTAAATCGATTGATAGTGATCAATATTGCCATTTTTTTATTGGTTAATATTGTAAATGTAATATATAAATTAGGAAATATTCAACCATTTATTGACCATTGTGGCGATTCTCGTAACCCGCTTATGTATTTACTAGCATTACCAGCTAATACACAATCTTTATTAATATATCCATGGACTGTTTTCTCCTATATGTTTTTACACGAACAACTTTTTCATATATTTTTTAATATGTTTATGTTGTATATGGGAGGACAATTGTTTATTAGTTTTATTGGTGAGAAAAAATTACTATCAGTATATATAATTGGGGGCTTAGTTGGTGCGACTTTTTACATTATAGCTTTTAATATATTCCCTGCATTTGCAATTATAAAAAATTGTTCTTTAGCATTAGGTGCTTCGGCTTCTGTATTAGCAGTATTTTTTGCTATAGTTACTTATGCTCCAAATTACAATGTAATGTTATTTTTATTATTCAAAGTTAAATTAAAGTACGTTGCTTTAATCTTTGTAATAATTGATGTTTTTAACGTTATTGGGGATAATCCAGGTGGATGGTTTGCACATATTGGTGGTGCTTTATGGGGTTTTTTATTTGCACTACAGTACAGGAAGAATTCTAAATCTTTATTCAATTTTAACTTCAGTAAAATTTCATCTTTATTCAAAAGAAAGAAAAAAAAGTTGAAGGTTGAATATTCTGAAAAGCCCAAACGTCCGCTTTCTGACGAGGAATTCAATAAAAATAAAGCAGAAAATCAAAAAAGAATGGATACCATTCTCGATAAGATTTCAAAATCAGGCTATACCAGCTTATCAGCAGAAGAGAAAGAGTTTTTATTCAGGATTAGTAAGAAAGGTTAATTATTAATTTCAAAGACTTATTTTACAATATCTGTTTAGATTATCCCTGAAAAGATTAAGAATCCCTTAAAGCCTTTTTTAAAACAAAAAGAGGAAGTGTTTTGCTTCCTCTTTTG
>DYDE01000192.1 GCA_020718065.1 Marinifilum sp.
ATTTTCGCAAAATAAATAATACAACATTTTGAAAATAAATCTGCGAATATTTGAGAAATCTGCGGGAAACTATTTTTTTTGAATTTTTAGAACTGCCCTATATTTAAAATATTTATTTTATTTATGGAATCTTATAAAATGTTGCGTCTTTAAACTAAAATGTTTTTTTGTTTTAGTACTAAAAATTTGTTAAAAGCCAATATTAACTAAAGAAAAACATGATGTATAAAGTGCAAAATATATTTATTTCTGTAATTGTAATGATTTTAATCTCTTCTTGTTCTAATAAGAAAAAAGATTATGTTACAAAATTTATTTATATAAATTTTCGTGGTGTATCCATTGATAGTACTTTTAAACCACATTTAAACATCAGGCAATATTTCGAATACAAACAAAATACCTCTATAAAGATTGCAACTGGTGGATATTATGACTTTGAGAATACACGCAAATATAATTTAGGTGATTTTTATAATTTAACTCCTATTGATACTTTTAATGAATTCCTAAATAAAACATTTTGCGAAATACCTTATGGTAGTACTTGTAAACAAAAGATTGATATTTTAAATATGCGAGATACAGCATATTGTTTTAAAGAAACAATGATGCAAAGTATGTTTTTTATTGTAGAAACATTCGAAAATAAAAAGATAGAATTAAATATTTATCCTGATTCACTTACATCTGAATTAAAATCATTATATACTTATGTAAAAAATGTTTTTGATTCCAATAAACTTATTAAAGTAAATCCCTTTAAAGTTGATAGTTCTGTTGCAATAATAGAAAAACAATTTTTTTTATATTATCCACCTCCTCCACCTCCCCCTCCAGAAGTCCTTGAACAAAAGGTTAAATTCACTGCACCCAAAATAAAAAAGAAGGATACCATTGTTTTAAATAAGAAAATGGATAGTATTATTAATCTTCCTTCCCTTCCACAATAATAACAATTTCCCCCTTTACCTGTTTTAAACCAAAATAGGCAATCAATTCTTCGATGGTTCCTCTTTTGGTTTCTTCGTATATCTTGGTAAGTTCTCTTGATACGGATGCTTTTCTTTGCAAGCCAAAATATTCACCAAATTGAGTTAATGTTTTTACTAATCTGTGAGGCGATTCGTAAAAAATCATTGTCCGGCTTTCTTCGGCCAGTTGTTTTAATTTGGTTTGTTTTCCCTTTTTTACTGGCAAAAATCCTTCAAAACAAAAATGATCAGCTGGCAATCCTGAATTTACAAGAGCAGGAACAAAAGCAGTTGCTCCAGGTAAACATTCAATTTCCACCTCCTGCAAAATACATTCTCTTACTAATAAAAAACCAGGATCAGAAATGGCAGGTGTTCCAGCATCGCTCACCAATGCTATTTTTGTTCCACTTTTTATTCTTTCTGCAACAGAAGTAACAGTTTTGTGCTCATTAAACAAATGATGCGACTGCATTCTGGTTTCAATCTCGTAACGTTTTAATAATACGCCTGTGTTTCGCGTATCCTCTGCTAAAATAAGATCAACTTCTTTCAATACATTTATTGCACGAATGGTGATATCTTCAAGATTGCCAATGGGTGTTGGAACGATATATAGTTTCGACATAAATTTAAGTTTAATTGTAAGTGTTTAGAGAGCTTTAAGTATTTAGTACTTCCTAATTATATGTTTTCTCAAAATCAACGATCAGTTTAAATAAATCTTCATACTCAGTAAAAGGCAATGTTTTCGGTATGTCATAAATGTTATGATACTCACTAATCCCACCCATGGTATAAATAAAAAAACATTTAACTCCATTTTTATAGAAATACCAATGGTCGCTGTTCTTTGCCTCTCCTCTCTTACTGATGCTTTTTACATAATTATGTTCGGTGTTTATTTTCACCATTTTGTCATATTCGTTGGTAAATACACCACCATTTACAAGCATTATTCCATCATCACCAGTACTAATCATATCAAGGTTTATGAGAAATTTAATTTTGGATAGATCAAACAAAGGGTTAGAACAAAAATATTTTGAACCCAATATACCAAGTTCTTCAGCAGAAGTAGCAATAAAAACTATTGTATAATCAGGTCTGTTTTCTGGCATGGCATAATATTTCATCAGATTCAAAGCCATAGCAACACCGCTTGCATTGTCATTTGCACCAGGAAAAAGTGTTTTATTTCCCATCATACCAAGATGATCGTAATGTGCAGTAAAAACAAAAAAAGAATCGGGCTGCAATTTGCCTTTAATATATCCAACTACATTTTGCGTTTCATACCCCGGAACGATAAAGCTCTTTACGGAAAATTTTACTTTTTCAATTACTTTAGGGAGACTGGTTCTTTTAACTTCAAAAACCGGATACGCTCCAACATGTTGTCCATCAGATAAACCCCATGTGAGCTTTTTGTCCTGAATATATATAAAAGCTTTGGCTTTAAGATAGTTTGTTGAGCTCAACCCATCCAATAAAGCAAGTATTTCCTTGTCAGAAACACCTTTTTTATCAACCACTACAATTTTATCCGAGAAATTTATCTCCTGTAGTTTGCTTATATTTTCTTTTACTGACAAATAAATGCTATCAATCAAAAATGTTTTATAATTTCCTTTTGAAGTAGGAGAAGAAACATCTACCAAAAAATCAACCCCCGGAACCAATTCTTTTTTCCCAATGGTCAATTTTACATCCCCGCTTATTATATTGATGTCAATAGGAAAATATTGAAAATATCCTGATGGAAAACTATCGACCTTTAGTTTTATCAATTCATTCCTGAGGAAAGTTGCCGCAATCTTGTCTCCCTTATTGCTATATCCTCTTCCATACATTGATTTGGAACAAAACGTATCAATTATTTTTTTTGCATAAGGCAGATCCTGCGAATTGCAATAAAAAAATTGGAAAAGAACAATAATAACAAGAAGTATTTTTTTAACTAAAGTTTTATTAAACATTTTATAAATTTTAGAAATAGAACTGGAAAGTGAACATTAAGCCGTGTTTTTTAATATCTGGATGGTCGAGATAAGATAATCGCCAGATATAATCGATTCGAAGCATTTTAAGAATATTCTCAACTCCAATTGAAGTTTCAAAATATGGTTTGCTTAAACCGGAAAGGGTAGAAGGGAAAAGAGAATAGTTTAGGTTTTTATTTTCAAGACTACCAACCAATCCTTTTATCTGAGCAACTTCTCTTAATTTAAGTTTGCGAAGTAAAGGGACTTTATTAAAAAACAAACCATCAAAATGGTGAGTATAATAAAAACTAAAATACTTATCACTGGTAAATTCAAAATAATTCATCATATTGAAAGCATATTCATCGAAGGTAAAAGTTTCATTTCCTTCGTGAAGTTTTAACAAAGGATATGGTAATGTTCCCCATGTTTTTCCAGCTTCAAGAATGTATTTCGACCAGCCAAGTGTTCCAACATTAAACCAATGCTTGATATTTAAAGATATTTTTTGATATTCATAATCACTGCCTAATATGTTCTTTGCCCCAAATGTGTATTGAAGATTAATAACAGGATATGTTGTTCCTGCACTGGTCCTTTCAAATTCACCCATTATAAACTTTTCATTATAGGCAAAGCGGGTATTAAAAATAATTTCAGAGCTTGTTATGGTATTTCTGACTTCAGGATATGTTAATGGGTTTATGATAAATGCTGAATTTTGGATTGGATTCAAAGTACGATGACGCAATGTTATTGTATTTGAAAGACCATTAAACCATTCATGTTCATAAAATCCTTTATATTCCTGAACCATTGACAACTTATTAGCAGGATTTCTTCTAAGTATAGAGCCCAGTAAAAAATCTTCTCTGAAAGCATTTTCACTTTGACCAAGCTGTTCAGCATCCCATTTATAATCAAAACCAAATGATTTTCTGGGATTTTTTTTAATAATATATAGGTATCCTAAACCATATTTAAATTTTTCATCTGTTGTCCCGTATGCAAGATGCCCAGACAGCATAGTTTTAGTACTAAAAGTGTTACTTGTTCTTCCTCCAATTCGAAAACGATTTCCTTCCAATTTGTTAAAACTATATATCGAAGAATAAGGACCTATTTCAACAGGTCCCCAAATCTTATATCCAAGAACCAGTGTTTGAACCACATCAACATAAGTATGAAACAGCGGAACTGATTGCACAGAATCAACCATTTTATATATGTTCCTCTCATCCTTGTTAAGTGAATCATGCCTTGCGGTTACCCAATAATCTTTAGGTCTGTTTGTAGCACTATCAGTAACAATTATGTCAGTAGGAGAAGAATAAAACTTATCATCTTTGGGTTGGTTTATAATATATTTTCTATAGGTAGTAGTTTTTTTTCCAAAAAAACCAAGCAACTTTTCATTATTATTAATTGGATTGAAATCCACTATCATATAATCCTTCGAAAGCATCCAATATTTATCATCAAAATAATCAAACTCCTGCACACATACCAAATCGTTAATAAGATTAATATTTGCATCATCAACAATACGCATATCTACTTTCTTTATTGCAAAACTTGAGTCATTTACCCAAAAACTGCCGGTAAAAGTAAGTTCTTGTTTACGACGGGGTTTAAACATGATCTTATAACACCATTTGTTTTGTAGAAAAGTACTGTCAATCAAATAATATCTGTAATACAACAGCGCATTATCTGCTATAGGACTTACAAAATTTTTATCAAACAACGTTATAAAGTTATCATATACATAAGGATTCTGATACATACTTCCCAGAAACTGAGAAATACTTTCATTTTCCATTCCTGAAATTTTAGATGCTTTTATAATTTCTTTCTTCGATTTGGGTGAAGTGCGCATATACACATCCGACATCGCTTCTGACAGAAACATCGGCAAATATGACTTTCCGTTTATGGTTGTTGTATCTATATAATCAAAAATAAAATCAAATGGTTTTACAAATTTTCTTTTGCTCAGCTTTTCAGAAATATTATTGGCATCAAATTCAATTTTATTATATGATTCATACTGTATTGCATCAAACTTCGATCGATCATTGAATTTTTTATTTTCAATGATTTTTTTAAGTATTCTTTCTGCAGGGTTGCCTTTATAAGTAACAACAACTTCAGACAAATAGTTTTCTAATGGTTCCATTTCAAAATCTATTCGTTGAAATGTATTTCTCACTACTTTGCTTTTCTGCAATTTATATCCAACTATGGAAGCAAATATGGTATCACTCTTAGTTTTTGTTTCTAAAGAATAATTTCCTTCAAAATCAGATGATGTGCCATCTGGTGATTTTATAAAGGCTACATTTACAAAAGGGATGGGTTCTTTCGTTTTTGCATCAATTATTTTCCCCATTATTTTGGTAGTTTGAGAATACAGTATTCCAGGAACTATAAATACAAATGAAAATATTAAGGGAGTAACAATTTTTTTAATATAAATATACATGCTTATTTCTCTTAAAATCTACAAAGATAGTATTGTTTTCTTAAATGAAAGGATTTCAGCTTTTGTGCAATTCATCCCAAAATTCAACTGCTCTCCGAAGATGAGGAATTACTATAGTGCCACCAACAAGGGTAGCGACTTCTGATATTTCGAAAAACTCTTCTTCTGTTACACCAAGTTCTTTGCATTTCTGCAAATGGTATTTAACACAATCATCGCAACGCAAAACCATAGAAGATACCAACCCCAGCATTTCTTTTGTTTTTGTTGGCAATGCACCATCCATATAGGTATTTGTGTCAATATTATAAATCCGTTTTATTACTTTGCTGTCCGATGAAAGGATTCTTTCATTCATTTTTTGCCTGTAATTATTAAAATCTTCAACCAGTTTGCTCATTTTTCATTCACTTAATTTGAAAAATAAAATTAGTAAATATTTCCTAATAAAAATGTCTGATTAAATTCTAAAAAAATAATTGAGATTCATCACTACATTTCACTTCGCTACCAATGACATGTTTTGTAATTTGTTGAATTTCAGTCTCA
>DYDE01000193.1 GCA_020718065.1 Marinifilum sp.
TGTTTTTAAATTTTAAATTAATAATAAATTAAACATTTGTATATACAACAGTATGTACAAAAAAATTATTTTGCTTCCAGCTTTATAGCAGCATTAAAAATATCTGCTGTAAGCTGTTTTGTTAGCGTTTCACCTAATTTTGCTTCACAACGCTGATAAATCTTGAACCAAGCAGCTTTAATTTGCTCGTCTAATTCAACGGAATGTTTTGTTGGATAAACCAATGTGGTTCTTCCCTCCGTATGTCTTTTAATTAAATCCTGTGTTTCCAATTTTTCAAGCAAACGGGTAACTGTACTAGGTGTAAGCATCATGATTTCCGAAATTTCACCAGCTTGCAATCCCGGGTTTTTGTTTACTGTCATTACAACAAAAGCATAACTTGGAGCCAGCCCTGTAACTGCAAACTCCTCCTCAGCTATTTTGGTAATGATTCTTGCCAATGCATTAGCAGAATAATATAAACATTTACAATAGGGTGATTTTTTTTCCATCATTTCGGCAACAAAGATAAAAACTTTTATTTGTATATGCAAATGTTTTTTCATAATTATTTTATTTCATAATTTTAAAATGAATACAAAATATTCTTTTATGATTGAATTTTAGTAATTTTAAGCTCTTTAAACAAATCTCTTATGAAAAGAATATTAGTTCTTCCACTTGCTATATTTTATTGCATCACCTTTGGGCAGTCAACAAATAATAATATTATTTCAATCAACCCCAATGTCAAGGTAAATGTTTATCGTTTTAAAAATAAATTACTTGATCTTTATAAACTGAAGTTTATAGATACGACATTAACAAAAAATTATACAGAAATTAAAAGAGAAGACATCCATGCAGGTATGTTTTCTAAAAACCCAAATAGCAATAAAGTTATTTATAAGAATTACTATTTTGAATTGAAGGAAAACAGGGATGTTTCTATAAGTAACAGCAATGGCAAGCTAATTAAGACCATTTCAGATCCTGATAAGAACATACTTGCAGACAATATAAGTGGCAATTCCACTATTTTTTCCGTTTCAACAGGAGTGGTTGTCGCTATTCGATTAAATGAAGAAAATGGATACCATATTAAAAAATATGATGAAAAAGGAAATACATTGAATATCTGGAAAATTGCACATACTATATATAACAAAAAAGACAATGAAATTGAAAGTATCCCCTTTTTGTATTATTTTGCACATACCGACAACGCAATGATATTTTCCAGTATGCACCATAGCAAAGCTCAGAGTACTATAATCATGAGTCTTAATGATAGTACACGAATAAAAACGGATAAATCAACAGGAGGAATCATTGTTAATCCAAAAGACAATTCGTTGGCAGGCATTATTTCATTTTCAGATAAATCAATGGAAGTAAATATGGGAACTAAAAGCTGGAATAGTATAAATGAAGGTTGGGGTGATGCTGCCAAAACAGTTTTGAACGATAGTATTTTGGTTATTGCCAGATACCATAACATTGCCACTGGTTGCTCTGTAAATGCTTATAATGTAAACACTGGTAATCTGCTGTGGAAAGGAGATGTAAAACAATTAAATGTGGGTCATTCTAAATATTACAATATTGTTCATCTTACCTTATTTGAAAACAAATTAATACTGGAAGGCAATGAAGCTTATGGCGATTATTTGCAGGTGTTGGATTTAAATACAGGAAAGAATTTATTCACTGAAATGCCAGTAAACAAATAACCTGAGTTCGTGATAACAATACAATATAAATCATTTTATAACAATGACTTTAAACGAATTCTTTTTGTTATTTTGTGTCCCTGTCTGCTGGACAGGCAAGTTAATGCTCCATACCTGATCGATAGGCAAGTTGGCGGCTTAATTTTTTGCCACTAAAACTCCAAAACACCAAATTTCACCAAAAGCGTTAATATAGATTTGTAAGTCATTATTCAACATCATTTATTTTATCCCGAACTCAGGTTAATAACCATTTATCAATACATTCTTTTTAAATTTTTATTAAGCCCTTTCAAATTTTAAAAATTTATATATTTTTGTATTATACCATGTTAAACATAAAAATTCGGGAGATTATCAAATGAAAAATCTTTTTTTCTCATCTATGTTGATCGTATTCTTATTTGGATACTCACTTCAATTAAATGCCCAATCAAACAAAACCCAATTGCAAAATAATTTTTACAATGATGGGCAAAAAAACGATCCATTTAAAATAAAATCAGATAGTGGTTATTGGGATCCTATTGACACCGTTTCCTCCGGATTAAACAACGCTGTTTATGCCATTGCAGTTTCTGGTCCAAATGTGTATGTAGCAGGAGTATTCACAGATGCCGGTGGAAACACCAATGCTGATAAAATAGCCAAATGGAATGGAAGCAATTGGGAAGCATTGGGCACTGGTTTAAATGCTAATGTCGATCCTATTGTGGCATCTGGTTCTAATTTATATGTAGGAGGCTGGTTTACAGATGCCGGTGGAAATGTTGATGCTGATTATATTGCAATATGGAATGGTTCTGCATGGCTTCCTTTGGGTTCCGGGCTAAACAGTTTTGTTTATGCCATTGCTGTTTCTGGTTCTGATGTATATGTTGGAGGTCAGTTTACGGATGCTGGGGAAAATGCCAACGCTGATAGAATTGCTAAATGGAATGGAACAAGCTGGGAAGCTTTGGGTGCAGGATTAAATGGCAATGTTTACGATATCGCTGTTTCAGGAAATAATGTGTATGCTTGCGGAACTTTCACCGATGCCGGAGGAAATACCAATGCTGATAGAATTGCTAAATGGAATGGAACAAACTGGGAAGCGCTGGGAACAGGATTAAATTCAAACACCTATGATGTTGCTGTTTCTGGTTCAAACATTTATGCAGGAGGACTTTTTACCGATGCCGGTGGAAATGCCAATGCCGATAAAATTGCTAAATGGAACGAAACAAATTGGGAAGCATTAGGAACAGGTTTAAATAGCGATGTTATAGCGATCGCCGTTTCAGATACCAATATTTATGTTGGTGGAAATTTTACTGATGCCGGGGGTAATACCAATGCCGACAGAATTGCCAAATGGAATGGTGCAAATTGGGAAGCTTTGGGAAGCGGAGTTAACGATTATGTTTTTGCAATGGATGTATCCGGTGCTGATGTTTATGCCGGTGGAAATTTCACCATTGCAGGGAACGAAGTTGTTACACGCTTTGCTTGTTGGCACAAGATAGCAACTGCTATTAATGAAAAAAAAAAAATCAAAAGCACATTGGGTCTAAATAACTATCCAAACCCATTTAATCAATCAACAACCATAAACTATAATTTACCTTTTGATACTTATGTGGTTTTAAAAGTTTATAATTTATTTGGGCATGAAATAAAAACCCTGATCAATAAAACTGAATCAAAAGGCACTCATCATGTAATATGGGATTGCAGAGATAATTATGGCAAAAATATCGATAATGGATTCTATTACTGCACTTTGATAGTAGGTGATATAAATTTTTCCAGAATAATGATCATTTCAAAATAGATCCTCCCAGATTCAAATTTATTTAAAATTTCAAGAAGGGTTCTAAAAATTAAGTTTCTCCCACAGATTTCGCTAATTTTCGCAGAATAAATAACACAAAGTATTTAAGATCAATTTGCGAATATTTGAGAGATCTGCAGGAAACTATTTTTTTTGAATTTAAAGAACTACCCTTAAATTATTTATTTAATCAATTTATAATTATTTATTTAGAAATATAAATTAACTTTGAGAATACATAAATATTACTAAACAAATAATTATAAACATGAAAAAATTAACAGCAGAATTTATCGGAACCTTCTGGTTGGTATTGGGAGGTTGTGGAAGCGCAGTTTTGGCTGCAGCATTTCCAAATGTTGGTATTGGGTTGCTTGGTGTTTCTTTAGCCTTTGGGTTAACAGTTTTAACTATTGCATATTCACTGGGACATATTTCTGGTGCGCATCTCAATCCTGCCGTTTCGGTTGGCTTATGGATGGGAGGTCGTTTTGCTGGCAAAGATCTTTTCCCATATATTGTTGCACAAATTTTGGGAGCAACTACAGCTGCCGGAGTATTATACATTATTGCAACAGGAAATGGAAGCGCAATTGGTAATTTTGCAGCCAATGGTTATGGCGAACATTCACCGGGTGGGTATAGTTTGCTGGCTGCTTTGGTAACCGAAGTTGTTATGACATTTATGTTTTTAATTGTAATATTAGGTGCAACCGACGAAAAAGCTCCAAAAGGATTTGCAGGTTTAGCTATTGGCCTGGCATTAACTTTAATACATTTAATAAGCATTCCGGTAACCAACACTTCTGTTAACCCTGCAAGAAGTATTAGTCAGGCAATTTTTGTTGGTGGTTGGGCAATTGAACAATTATGGTTATTTATTTTAGCTCCTATCGTTGGAGCTTTGTTAGCAGGCATTGCATATAAATTTATTGGGGACAAGAAAATATAAAGATATTTATCATTAGTGTCCTATAAAATTCTAAAAATGATATTAGAGATTCTTCGCTCCGTTGCACTTTGCTCTGAATGACAAGCAATTTGGTTCTGAGAGGGTGGGATTAATGGTGGCGAAGCCGCCATTATCCCCATCCTCCTTAAAAACTTCAGAAACAAACTGTCATTCTGATCTCGCTAAGGGCGAGAGAAGAATCTCATAAGTTATACGCTAACATTAATTGTATATGAATAGTATAAGAAGTTGAAAGCTCTCACCAATATGGCAATTGAACCTTTCAACTTCTTTTAACCAAATTATAATTAATTCATAAAATCTTTTACCAGAAAAATGCGCGAAGACAAACAAACAATTACCACCACCTATATAGAAACTCCCTTAGGCAACATGATTGCCGGTGCTACTTCGCAAGCTGTTTGTCTTTTAGAATTCTCCGACCGACGCTCTCTTAGTACCCAATTAAAATCTTTAACCAAACTCTTAAATGCCGATACCACCGAAGGCAATAATGAACATTTAGATTTGCTAAGGTGTCAACTCAAAGAATATTTCGAAGGAAAAAGAAAAGAATTTACAGTTCCATTAATAAGCCCCGGGACTGCCTTTCAACAAACAGTTTGGAACGAACTGTTAAAAATTCCTTATGGTTCAACCCGTTCGTATAAACAACAAGCCATTGCCATTAACAACATTGATGCTATTCGCGCAGTTGCACACTCAAATGGATTGAACCGAATATCCATCATTATTCCCTGCCACAGAATAATTGGTGAAGATGGAAATTTAACCGGTTATGGTGGAGGATTATGGCGAAAGAAATGGCTATTGGAATTTGAAAAAGGACAGAAAAACTTATTTCATTAATGATAAAAAATCACTAGTAACCGATAAAATTTAATAGATTCCCTACCTCGCTCAGAATGACAATATCATTTTAAAACCTTACTTATGGAATGAATTGTATAATAATGGCAGGATAGATGTTCTAAATGTTGAGAAATTCTAAATAAAGAATAAAAATTTAGAAGCAGATTCCTCACCTCGAGAAAAACGAGGTTCGGAATGACTTTTTGTTTTGTTTTATAGGAGGGAGGAGTAGGAGATGGTGCGGGCGAAGCCCGCACCATCTCCTACTCCTCCCTCCTTAATCCTATTTGTAAAGTTGTCATTCCGAGTGAAGCGAGGAATCTCTTTCTTCTACCATTATAGATCTCATCATTATCATTTCGAACGAAGTGAGAAATCTCTTCTTCCTGCACTATGCTCATTCATCGTTATTACATTTATTACAATTTATTTTTGAACTTTGCATAAGGACTAAATTTAGTATAAAAACGAAACTGAAATTCAATAAATTACCAAACTTGTCATTGGTATCGAAGTGTAACAGAGCGATGAATCTTTAATCGGTTTTCGAAATTTCATCGGTTACTAATGATAAAAAATCAACACATCCAGCAAAAAAGCCCCTTCGCAAATGCGAAGGGGCTTTTCAACCAACTAACCTACCAAATATTTACAAACGAAAA
>DYDE01000194.1:0-2733 GCA_020718065.1 Marinifilum sp.
CATGTGTACATTAAATAAAAAATAAAAATTAAAAACTATACACTTGAAACTTTTAAGTTGTAATCAAATTAGAGAAGCAGATGCTTATACTATCTTAAACGAACCAATAAAATCAATTGATTTAATGGAACGAGCTGCCAGTAATAGTTATAAATGGTTAGCAAAAAGAATTAGAAAAGAACAAACTTTCCTTATCTTTTGTGGTCTAGGAAACAATGGTGGAGATGGACTTGTTCTTGCAAGAATACTTGCAAAAAACGACTTTAAAGCAATGGTTTATATTATCAAACATTCCGATAATTGTTCTGTTGATTTCAAAACCAATGAAGAAAGATTAACAAAAATTAAAAATATAGAAATTAATTACATTTCAGAAAGTTCTCAATTAAACTCAATTATTTTTCCTAAATATAATGTAATAATAGATGCAATTTTTGGTTCTGGTTTAAGCAAACCTATAAGTGGACTTGTTAAAGAAATAGTAGAATTAATTAATAAAAACAAATCAATAACTATTTCTATTGATATACCTTCTGGATTATTTGGAGAAGACAATTCTGATAACGATTATCAGGCAATTATCAAAGCCGATTACACGCTAACTTTTCAATTCCCTAAATTATCTTTCCTCTTTGCAGAAAATGATGATTATGTGGGTAATTGGCAATTAATAAACATTGACTTACACCCTGAATTTATTAAAAATATAGATTCTGATTACGAACTCCTTTACGAATCAGATATAAAACCAAAACTAAAACCAAGAAATAAATTCTCACACAAAGGAAATTTTGGACATGCTTTATTGATTTCCGGGAGTTATGGAAAAATGGGAGCTGCCATTCTTGCTTCTAAAGCAGCATTAAAAATTGGAGCAGGTTTACTTACAACTCATATTCCAAAATGTGGATATAATATTCTTCAGACAACAATACCAGAAGCTATGCTAAGTATAGATAGTTCAAAAAAAATGATTTCAGATAATATTAAAATCGAAAACTATCATGCCATAGCAATAGGACCTGGTATAGGAATTAAAGAAGAAACCGCAAAATCTTTGAAACTCTTAATTCAAAATTCTAATATTCCTGTTATTTTTGATGCAGATGCTATCAATATTCTTTCAGAAAACAAAACTTGGTTATCTTTTATTCCAAAGAATAGCATTTTTACACCACACCCCAAAGAATTTGAAAGATTAGTAGGAAAAACAACAAATAGTTATGAAAGATTAAAAAAACAAAGAGAATTTGCTTTAAAATATGCTTCGTTTATAATAGTTAAAGGAGCTTATACTTCAATTGCTTGTCCTGATGGCAAGATATTTTTTAATTCTACAGGAAATCCAGGGATGGCAACTGCCGGAAGTGGCGATGTTTTAACAGGTATTTTGTTGGGATTATTATCACAATCCTATTCAGCAAAAGATACTTGTTTGCTTGGCGTTTATATCCATGGATTAGCCGGAGATATAGCAGCTCAAAGAGAAAGTCATGAATCTTTAATAGCCGGTGATATTATCAACAGTATTAGTAAAGCATATAAAAAAATAAAAGGAAAAAAAACAATCAGTTTTTAATCCCCTTTAATTTTCTCAAACAAATTAATCTTAATGATTATTTTGCCATGTATTAAATGCTTCAAATTCTTCATCATTAAAATCAAGACCATCTCTAACTTCACGAGCTTTTTTAAAAGCCTCATCTTTTCCTTTGTAATTAGCATTTATGAATTGATTAACAATTCTATATGCTTTCATTTGTTTTTCCTTTTTTTCCTCTTTTAAAGAATCTATTATTAATTTGTTGTATTCTTCGGGCGACATACTATGTTTAAGATCGGAACCGATTTTTTTCTTTGTTTTGTCAGACAATGCCAAAAGACCAAATGCTTTATCATGAAAATGATCCATTGCATACCTTTCCTGAGATGTGATTTTATTATCCAAATCCGCTACATCAACCATAAAAGCATAGATGGCTTCTCTATAATTTAAATTTTTACCCATAGCTAATAATTTTTGAGATTAAACATTCTTTTTACAAATATATAAATTAAATTATCTTGATACTAATTAATAATAAATTATTTTTAATACCAATTAGGATAGTTTAACGCTTTTAATCAAGAAATGTTTAAGATTAAATAAAAAAAATTAACAAACAAAGTTTCTCTTTGGGTTTTGTTTAATAATACCTACTTGTAAAAACTTAATATTAGAAGTTCCGATTATTTAAAATAAGCTATAACTGTACTTTTACCTTTAACTATTTCGTTCATTTTTACATTAATCTTCGCATCTAAAGGAAGAAAAATATCAACCCTTGATCCAAATTTTATTATTCCGAATTGCTCTCCCTGTATTGCTTTATTGTTTTCTTTCGCAAAACATACAATTCTTCGGGCTACAGCACCTGCAATCTGACGAACAAGAACAGCATTGTTGTTATTTTTAACTACCAAAGTAGTTCTTTCATTTGCTGTTGAAGATTTTGGATGGAAAGCTACCAAATGTTCGCCTTTATGGTATTTGTAAAACTTTACTGTTCCATTAATCGGAAACCAATTTACATGAACATTTAGTGGCGACATAAACACAGATATTTGTTTACGTTTATCTTTAAAATACTCAGGTTCTTCAACTTCTTCTATTACAACAATTTTTCCATCTGCAGGACAAATGATTTTGTTATCATCAATTTCAATTTTTCTTTTTGGGACACGAAAAAAAGA
>DYDE01000194.1:2751-5946 GCA_020718065.1 Marinifilum sp.
TGAAACCCCAGAATATTAAACAAATTAAATATAAGCCTAAATGAAAAATTGTTTGATAAGGAAAATAATAATTAAAAGCCAAACAAATTGAGCTTATAAATATTAATACAATTAAAATAGTAACATTTCCTTCTCTGTGAATCTTCATAAATAATTTTTATTTAAAATAGTTAACCAATACAAAATAAGTAAAAACAATGGGTGCTGTTAAAAGGACTGTATCAAACCTGTCTAAAATCCCACCATGACCAGGTAATAATTTGCCTGAATCTTTGCAGTTAATACTTCTCTTAAACAACGATTCCACAAGATCGCCATAAGTACCAAAAACAATTACTATCATTGTAATTACAATCCAGTTTATTAAAGAAATATTAGTAAATAAAATTGAAAGCAGATAAGCAAATCCAAATGAACAAATTGCTCCTCCTACAAAACCTTCCCATGATTTTTTTGGAGATATTCTTTCAAATAAGCGATGTTTACCAAAACTAACTCCAAAAACATATGCAGCAGTATCATACATCCATATAATTAGAAAATAACCCAATATTATTCTATAATCATATTGGGGGCTTCCAGAAATAAGTGGAAAATAATTAAGCAAGGAAAAAGGAACTACAAGATAAAAAAGCCCAAAAATAGAATAAGCAATATTTGTAAAAGGCTTTTCGTTCTTTTGGTATAATTCAAAAATAAATATCAATGTTATTAAAGGAAAAATTAAAAATAAAAAAGTTGCAGGAACTAAATTCATTGCAACCATTGCATTTAAAATAAAAATCCCACCACCCATTGCAACAACAAAAGGTTTATTTATTAGTACATTATCGTTTTTCAATAATGTAAAAAACTCCCACAAACCAAGTACAGTTATTAATAGGAAAATAAAACTAAATGCCCATGAGCTCCAAAGTATTGCACCAATTATAATGGTAAGAAACAAAATGCCGGTTAATATTCTCTTAATAAGATTACTCACTTTCGTTATTAGAAATTAATTGATTTGATTTTAATACATTTTCTACAGCAACATACAATTCTATTTCTCCAAATAAATAGGATGAATCTTGTTTATTAAGAATAATACTTTCTATATCTTGTTCCTTGAGCAATGCTTGATATATTTCCACTTTGTGAATATAAACAGAACTATATATTTTTACCCAATTATCTTTCAAAAGCAAATATTATTCTTGATGATCATCAACTAGAAATAAATAAATTTCTTTCGGACCATGTGCTCCCATAATAAGCGTTTTTTCAATATCAGCAGTTCTGCTTGGACCAGTAATTACTGAAATCAATGAGGGCAATTTCTCCTCATATTTATTTTTTATATTAGCTAAGGCTTGTTTAAGGTCTGGAACTAATTGAGAAGTATAAGCTAAAACAATATGGGCTGGTGGATACACATTCAAACGCCTGCCAGACATTTGTGCTGAAGAAATCATAATACTACCAAGTCTGGCAACAAGATATTCGCAATAAGTAATTCCTGCATCAGTATTTAATAAATCAGATTCATCATGGTAAAAAGGAATGTTGGCTTTTATCAGCAATTCTTTTATTTTATCTTCGGCACAATATATGTGCTGCCATTTGTTTTCTTCAACTAAAGCCAATAGTGAACCAATAAATTCTGAATGATCCTGACAAAATATAAATTTACCACTAACTTTTGTAAATTCTTCAGCAAAAGTAACAGCAAGTTCATCACCAACTTCATGATAAACTGAAGTATCAAATTCTACATCAGGAAAAGGATTAGGAGTAGAAGTAATTAAAGCCCTTCTTATTTTCTTTAAAATTTTCTCTTTTGAAGTACTCTCTTCCATATTCTTTTGATTTTATTCTCCAGAATTTTTATCTTTAATTTCTGATTCTGTATTATTATTATCAGATGTTGTAGTTACATTGTCAAAATATTTATTTTTCTCTTTAATTGGTTCTTCCTTTTCAAAAGGACGTTTACCAAAAATTTCTTCCAGATCTTCTTTAAATATTACTTCTTTTTCAAGAAGTACATTTGACAACTTCTCTAGTTTTTCTTTATTAGCTAGTAATAATTCTTTTGCACGTTGATATGCAGATTCTATCAATTTACTAATTTCCTGATCAATAACTTCAGAGGTTTTTTCGCTGTATGGTTTAGTAAAAGAATATTCCTGCTGACCTGTTGAATCATAATAACTAATATTTCCTATTTTTTTATTCAATCCAAAGAATACAACAATAGCATAAGCTTGTTTGGTAACTTTTTCAAGATCGTTTAATGCCCCTGTAGAAACTTTACCAAAAACTATTTCTTCTGAAGCTCTACCACCAAGTGCAGATGTTATTTCATCATATAGTTGTTCGTAAGTAGTAATTTGCCTTTCCTCTGGGAGATACCAGGCTGCGCCCAAAGCTTTTCCTCTCGGAACAATAGTAACTTTAATCAAAGGATGTGCATGTTCCAGCAACCAACTAATGGTAGCATGTCCTGCTTCATGAAAAGCAATTACTTTCTTTTCAGATAGCGTTATAATTTTACTTCTTTTTTCTAAACCACCAATGATACGATCAACTGCGTCCAGAAAATCTTGCTTATCAATAACTAGTTTATTATTTCTGGCTGCAATCAAAGCAGATTCGTTACAAACATTAGCAATATCAGCACCTGAAAATCCAGGGGTTTGTTTTGCCAAAAAATCAACTTTTACAGAATCATCAAGTTTTAGAGGGCGGAGATGAACATTAAATATAGCTTTACGTTCTTCCAGATCAGGTAATTCGAGATGTATTTGTCTGTCAAAACGACCTGCACGCATAAGTGCTCTGTCTAAAATATCGGCACGATTTGTTGCAGCAAGTATAATAACTCCTACATTGGTCCCAAAACCATCCATTTCGGTGAGTAATTGATTCAGGGTATTTTCTCTTTCATCATTTCCACCTGTCATTGCATTTCTTCCTCTTGCACGACCAATTGCATCTATTTCATCAATAAAGATAATACAAGGTGCTTTTTCTTTTGCTTGTTTAAACAAGTCTCTCACTCTTGAAGCTCCAACACCAACAAACATTTCAACAAAATCGGAACCGGAAAGAGAGAAGAAAGGAACTTGTGCTTCTCCAGCAACTGCTTTAGCTAATAATGTTTTTCCAGTTCCAGGAGGTCCAATCAATAATGCACCTTTTGGAATTTTACCT
>DYDE01000195.1 GCA_020718065.1 Marinifilum sp.
TTAAGCGCTGTTGAATTGGTAAACGAAAAACATAATATAAAAAAATACATGAAATTTAGTTATATAAAGTTTAAGTAGGATATTTTTTGCTTAAGCTAAAAGAATTATTAAAAAATAATTTTTTTTTTAAGAAATAAGCTAGCAGAATCCTCAACGAAAGATGTTTTTGGATTAGATAGTGTGGTTTTTCTGGTAGAGTAGGGGATGTTTGGAGTAAAAAGGGGAGTGGGAGGATTAAAAAGTAAAGAAATTTTGTAAAATAATTTTACTTTTGAGAAAAATAATGATATTCAACTATGAATCAAAAAATAATTAAACTTTAAAACCAAAAAAATGAAAACCCTACCAATACTTATTTTTTTTACTTTGTTGTTCTCTTTTTACTTTGTTCGGGCACAAGATGAAAATCAATCAAAAAAGCTGTTACTTAAATTATATACAAATGGATCGTTCAAATACACAAAAGGAACTGATTATTCAAGAACACCACAGCCCGATGTCATATTTGGGTATGACCATAAAAAATATGTCTTTGGGGGACTCTCATTTGCATTTGAATTAATTGATGAAAAGTTTTTTAGCCATGAGTTTGAGTTTAATCCAATAAAGATAAATTACAATGATGAAGTAAATACAGTAACATATGCTTCCTCTCCAAATCAAGTAAGACCAACAACAGGGGGCGAAACAATATTGTTTGAAACAGCTTTTCGATATCAGCTAAACCACTATTTCAATAAAGAGAAGAAAGTTGTTCCTTATTTTGGGTTATCACCACAACTTTTTTATAATTATTATTCCTTAGATCCGGCAACATCCAATCTGTTTAAAACAACAGAACAAAATCTGGGAATAAATTTTGCTCTTGTTCCAGGTTTGGTTATTAATATAAAAAATAAATTTGCATTTGATTTTGATTTGCCTCTTGGGTTTTATGAAATTAAGCTCAATTCTTATAATTATAGAAACCCAGCCTTAGCATTAAATGAACAGAAACAAGCTAAAATTGAAGGAGAATTATTCCCCAAAAATATATATGTTAGAATAGGAATGCTTTATAAATTATAAAAAGCTTACAATAATATTATGACAATAAAAACAAGCATTTTAACGGCAATAATCACCCTACTTTGCATTGGTTCCATCTTTTCACAAACGAGCAGGGTGCTTACAAAACAGGAAACAAAAGTTCTAATAGAACAAATAGATAGCATTTCATTTCCGGTTTACAAAGCATTCGAGTATGAAGACAATGGAGGCTTATATAATTTGTTTTTGTGCGAAAATCAAATTAATATTAATGAAACAGATACCTTAAATACGAAAATCGAAGCAATCTGCTATCTTCAAGATCATGGTGGATATATTAAAAAGTGGAAAATTCATGACCTTCTATATAAATCATTGGAAGAAAATGCTGTAGAAACAAACATCTGGTTCTGGACAAAATATTGCAGCAATACCGATATTGATGGAGATAAACTTATCGACCCTGTTATAGTGTATGGAACAAAAACAGAAGAAGGTTTCAGACGAATTAAGATTATTACGGTTTATAAAGGGAAAAAATACGTGATCAGGGCAGTAGAAAGCAACGTTGACTATGGCCGTTCCCTCCAGAAAGATGAAAGCATTAAACAATTACCAGAGAAAATTCAGAATTTCCTTGATAAATTGATGGATAAAATGAGAGCCGAGCAAAATGTAATTCTCCAAAATGGTTGATAAAAAGCATAATTTATTAATACATGATAGTTAAAGCGTTTTAAAATACTCTTAAGATAATATCCTAAAAATCTTTGTGCTTTCTGCTGAGCTTCAGAAAAAAATTATCCTGTTTTTTATTATTCAAAATAAACAATAAAAGGGTTTATTAAAATGTTTTACATTTGAATATTCAAAATATAATATATGAGCAATATAAAACTTTTTGAAAGCAAGCAAATTCGTTCTGTATGGAATGAAAAAGAAGAAAAATGGTATTTTTCTGTTCAGGATGTTGTTGTAATTTTGACAGAAACAAGTAATCCAAGAAGATATTGGAGTGATCTTAAAAGAAAGCTTAATTCAGAAGGATTTACTCAGTTGTACGAAATTATCGTACAACTGAAATTGATTTCATCAGATGGTAAAAAGTACCTTACAGATTGTGCGAATGCAAAGGGATTATTGAGAATTATTCAGTCAATACCTTCACCAAAAGCAGAACCATTTAAACAATGGTTGGCACAAGTTGGTTCTGATAGATTAGATGAAATCGAAAACCCCGAATTAGCTACTCATCGTACACGCGAACTTTATAAAGCAAAAGGCTATCCTGATGATTGGATAGAAAAACGAATGCGGAGCATTGCGATAAGAGAAGAATTAACAGAGGAATGGAAAAATAGAGGAGTAAAAGAACAAATTGAATATTCTATTCTGACAGCAGAAATCTCAAAAGCAACATTTGGATTAACGCCTACCGAATATAAAAAAGTAAAAGGATTGAAAAGTCAAAATCTTCGAGATCATATGACCGACCTTGAATTGATATTTTCTATGTTAGGAGAAGCATCTACCACTGCTATTGTAAAAACTAAAAACCCTAAAGGATTTGTTCAAAATAAAGTAGTAGCCAAACAGGGAGGTAAAATTGCCGGTGATGCAAGAAAAGCTTTGGAAATTAAAACAGGCAAAAAAGTAGTTTCAAATGATAATTATTTAACAGAATCACAGAAAAATAAAGAATTGAATAAAGGGAAGAGTTAACATTCTTATAGTTTATGCTAAAATCACAAATTTGTAATCACTGCAAAATAATCTATAGAAGCATTTATAAAAAAGATATACATTTGAATTAAATAATTAAAATCCACTTTTATTAAACATAAAAATACCAAAATGAAAAATATAATAATTATTATACTATTGCTTTGCACAACATATGGGTTTTCGCAAAACAACAACAAAGGGAAATTTTATATCTATTGGGGTTGGAACAGAGCCTGGTACTCAAATTCGGATATTAGTTTTAAAGGAAACAACTACGATTTTTCTTTAGAAGATGTTGTTGCAAAAGACCGTCAAAGCAAATTTGAAGTGGATACTTATTTAAACCCTGCAAATATTTCAATTCCTCAATATAATTACCGTATCGGATATTTTATAAACAATAATTATAATATATCAATAGGAATGGATCATATGAAATACGTATTGGTACAAGATCAGATTGTTAAAATTTCAGGGAATATTAACGACACAAGTACAATATATAATGGAACATATTCAAACAACGATATTGCACTTAAAGGAGACTTTCTAAAATTTGAACATACTGATGGATTGAACTATGCGAATATTGAATTCAGAAGATTTGATGAAATACTTGACCTGAATAAAATTAAAGTAAACCTAACAGAAGGTTTGGGAGGTGGCATCTTATATCCAAGAACAAATGTAACTTTGTTAAACAACGAAACGAACGATGAATTTCATTTGGCTGGTTTCGGATTGAGTGGCGTTGCCGGTCTTAATGTCGAATTTTTCAGATATTTCTTTTTACAAGCCGAATTAAAAGGTGGTTATATCAATATGCCAGATATAAGAACTACCAAATCTACTTCCGATAAAGCTAAACAAAGTTTCTTTTTTGCACAATACAATGTAGAATTTGGTTTTACTTTTAATTTGCTTAAGAAAAAAAATAGTCCTTATAAAATCTAATTTTAAAATATGATTGAATTATAAATCTTAATCATTGATTTAACAAAAACATTAAAATGATATTAGAACACGTTGCAATATGGACAGATAAACTGGAAGTGCTCAAAGATTTTTATTCAATATATTTTGGAGGAACCCCAAACGAAAAATATATAAATAAAGAAAAGCAATTTCAAAGCTATTTTCTTACATTTAAATCTGGAGCAAGATTAGAAATAATGAGCATGTCTAATATACCGGATAATGCAAATGATACAATTAATAAGCAACATAAAGGGATAATACATTTGGCTTTTGCTTTAGAAACAATGAAAGAAGTTGAAGATAAAGCAAAACAATTGGCAAAAGATGGATTTAAAATATTAAATGGTCCACGAAAAACAGGAGATGGCTATTATGAGTTTGAAACACACGATCCCGACAATAATAGAATTGAAGTAACTACCAAATTTATAAAATAGTAAAGACAAACTTCAAATTGTTAAAAACTTCTGTATAATTCGTTGAGTAGGTAGTAACATTTTTCATTAAATGTTTATTAATTTCGCCAAAATACTATACAGATGAAAATAATATCTTATAATCTAAATGGCATAAGAGCAGCTGCAGGAAAAGATTTGCAGGCTTGGATTAAAGCTTCAAACGCTGATATTATTTGTTTTCAGGAAACCAAAGCACAGGTTGAACAAATACCTGCCTATTTGTTTGAAGAATTAGGGTATAAAACATATTGGTATTCTGCTCAAAAAAAAGGATATAGTGGAGTAGGAATTATTACAAAGACAGAACCAACTCATGTTGAGTTTGGAATGAAAATTGAGAAATATGATTTCGAAGGAAGAATGATACGTGCAGATTATGGAGATACTTCTGTAATTAGTGTTTATCATCCTTCGGGAACTACCGGAGATGTTCGACAAGCTTTTAAAATGCAATGGCTTGCTGATTTTCAGGATTACATTAATAACTTGAAAAAACAACGCCCTAAATTGATTGTTACCGGCGATTATAATATTTGTCATAAAGCAATTGATATTCACGACCCAATTCACAATGCAACAAGTTCAGGGTTTTTACCAGAAGAAAGAGAATGGATAGGTAGTTTTATAGATAGTGGTTTTATCGATTCATTCAGGCATTTTAATAAAGAACCACATAACTATACGTGGTGGAGTTACAGAGCAAACGCCCGACCAAAGAATTTGGGCTGGCGTATCGATTATCAAATGGTAAGTTTGCCTTTAGAAAAGCAAATGAAACGGGCATCGATTTTGCCAGAAGCAATACACTCAGACCATTGTCCTACATTTTTAGAAATAGATTTTTAATATATATAATTAAATTAAAGAACAATATGAAAAAATCCATACTCAAATTAAGCACTGTTTTATTTATTAGTATTTCTGTTTTCCTTTTTTCATGCGTACCTGCTCGTCAGTACGAAGAAATTCAAAGAAGAAGAGATCAGTGTCTTTCTGAGAACGATTCTTTGGTTAAAGAAAACCAAAACCTGCAAACCAGAAATACCGAACTGATGCAAAACTACACTGCAATTGATAACAAATACAAAATGTTGCAAATAGATACAGCCAATATATATATATCATTCAGAAAATGTAGTGCCAATTATGAACAACTTAACAAATCACACGAATTGTTGAAAGAACAAAATCAACTTTTGTCTGATGGCAATTCTAAAGAAACAAAAAAAATATTGGCAGACCTGAAAGAAACGCAAGAAAAACTACAAAAAAAAGAGGATGAGTTAAATGCAAAAAAGAAATTTCTTGATGAAGCAGATACAAAATTAAAGAAATCGCAATCAGAATTGGAATTGCAAAAGAAAAAACTTTTAGAACTTGAAAAAATGTTGAAACAAAAAGATTCTGTTGTAACAGCATTAAAAAATAAAGTTACCGATGCTTTGCTTAATTTCCAAAACAAAGGATTAACAATAAAAAAGAAAAATGGAAAAGTATATGTATCAATGGATGAAAGTCTTTTATTTGAATCTGGAAGTTATACTGTAGCTACTAAAGGTGTAGAAGCGTTAAAAAAATTGGCTAAGGTTTTAGAAGCGAATTCAGATATTAATGTAATGATTGAAGGACATACTGATAATGTTCCATATATAAAAGGTAATGGTCAAATATCC
>DYDE01000196.1 GCA_020718065.1 Marinifilum sp.
TATTGGTTATGTGGTGGTTTTTTTATGGGCACCTTGATTTTGATGGGACCTGTTCGCTGGCTGGCAAACTATTCAAGAGCAAATGATTGGAGTGAATCAAAAGAAAAGATGATTGTTTTTATTTTTATAGGTTTTTTGATTATAATTTCTTTTATATGTGCCAGATTGTTGACAATTAAAACAATTGAAACAAAAAGCAAATTAAAAAAAACAGTTTTAATAATAGTTTCTTTGTTGGTGTTTCTTATTTCTTTATGGTTTTGGATGAATCCCAAAATGATGATTGATAGCAATATGAAGGAAACAACAGAAAAAGTATCAGGAACTGAATTTGTTTTTGGACCATATCCTGAAAAAGAAAAATTAATTGAATTAAAAAAAGAAAATTATACTGCAGTAATATCATTATTAAGTCCGGCAGTTGTACCTTTTGAACCTGTTTTAATAAGTCAGGAATCTGCAATGACAAAAGAAGTTGGCATTGAACTTATACATATACCTATGTTACCATGGGTTTCTGCAAATGATAACATTGAAGATAAAATTGAAGAAATAGTCAAAAGAGGTGATGGAAAGTATTATGTGCATTGCTATTTAGGAAAAGACAGGGTAAATGTATTTAAGAAAATATTAAGTAGTATTTCTAAAGATGTTAAAATAAAATCTCTAAAATCAGATAGTATTCGTTCATTATACAAAAAAAAGAGTTTCGAAAGAGGTGACATTACAATACTTGATTCAAATGTTTTTTTAACTCCATATCCAACAGATGGAGAATTTCTTTCTTATATTTTTAATGGAAGTATTAATTCATTGGTATGTCTTTTAAATCCCAAAAACATTGAAGACAAACCTTGGATAGAAAAAGAAAAAACTTTAGCAGAAAAATATAAAATCAATCTTGTCAATTATTCATGGATTACACTAAATAAAAATAAAAAGGATGAGGCGATGAAAGAGATATTGAATCTTGAAAAACCAATAGTTATCCATGCATTTAATTCAATTGCGCCGGAATGTATGGATTTTATAGTTACTTATTACAAAACTAAAAGTAAATAAAAATTATACTAAATTTTATTTAATATTGATATGCGAAAAAGAATTCTTAGTTTTAAATATGCTTTTAAAGGAATTTGGATAGTTGCATCTTCTGAAACAAATTTCCAGATTCATATAATTGCAGCTATAATAGCTTTATCTCTTGGTTTATATTTTAATATAACAAATGGAGAATGGATTGTTATTCTTTTCTGTTTTGCATTAGTAATGGCTGCTGAAGCTTTTAACAGTGCTATTGAAAAGTTGGTTGATTTTGTTTCTCCAGATATTCATCCTCAGGCTGGCAAGATAAAAGATATAGCGGCAGGTGCTGTTTTAATTACTGCTATAATTGCTGCAACTATTGGTTGTATTATTTTTCTGCCAAAAATAATATTATTAATATGATAAACTAAAAAAACAGAGACACCTATTTGATATATAATATGATTTTTGATAATTTGTTTTCCTATATTATTCAGAGTTTAAGCAATTGTTTAAAAATGTAAATATATTATAAACGCTAAGAGGTTGTTTAAATTTTATTTTTGGAATTTTATTAAGCATAATTCTAATCATAGAAATCCTTATCATTGCTTTGCTACAGGAAGGTAAAAGCTCGTAATCTTTAGAAAATCTCCTCTGAAAGTTGAACCAACCAAAAGTTTTTCAACAATCCGATGTTTTGGCAACACATTAAATCCAGATACGCCAACTACTTTATTAACAACTTAAAATAAACGACAAGATCGCATCCGGTATGTCCACCAGTTAATGAAATTACCTGTACGGTATCATTATTGAAATAAAATTCAATTTTAGAATCAATGGTCATTTGTGGTAAAGCATTATATGGACTGGCTTTAATTGGAATACCAAAAATTGTTTGGTCTTTAGACAAAAGTTCCGGGTATATTTGTGTGAGATCAATACAACATCTTTGGCATTGAGAAAATCTCCAATTGTGTGGTCAAAATGCCAAGGGGTAAGTATAATATATTTAAGGGGTTTGGTGCATATTGTTTTAATAATATCCAGTGTTCTCCATAAGATTCATTAGCCCCGTTGTCTATCATTAAAATTCCATCACAGCTTGTAAAAACAACAACACTCGAAATATATTCTCCTACATTTTATTTAAATATTATTTCGGTGAGAGAATTGGTTAGTTTGATCTTTTGGATTTTTCACTTTCCTGTGCTGTAGATAATATGGATATATTAAGAACCAGCAGTATTAAAACTGATTTGATAATTGTATTCATTCTATTGATTTTTAAGAACAAAATTAATAATATATTTTATTTTAATAGATATGTGTGATTAGCCTGTCAATAATAAATTCTTTACATATTTACATATTTACAAATGCTAAAATAAATAATAATTTGGATTGTTTATTAACGACAGAATGTGTTTTTTATTTATTATTAAATTCAATAAAAACAAAAGTATTTATCTATATATTAAGGAGTGACTAGAAACAATAAACATTTAAATTGACTTAAAGATTTTAAAGTATAATACTCTCTATATAATACTAAAAACAATCGCTATGTTAATTAATGGTGTTTTTAAAGTTTAAAGAATATTATATAAAGTATCATTTTGTCTTTTCGTATAATTTTTTTTTTTAATAATATTTTATATTTCAAATTTACTGAAAATTAAAAAAGGAGGATGCCGAAAAGCCTTTAAAAGAGTAGGTATTATTTAAATCATAATAAACATGAAAACATTAAAAACAAGATTTTCAATTTTGCTGAAGAGACTTCTTTTGCTCTCAGTACTTTTGGGTTTAAGCACTGCATTTGCGGGTGCTCAAAACAATTCTCAATTTGTTTCAATGACTGCACCCAGTCAGGTTGTTGCTGGAGCAACTTTTCAGACAGTTGTTACATTTAAGAATACTGGAACAATTGCATGGACAACTGGCGGGGTTAATCCTTACAGACTTGGAACATTTAATGAACCTTGGAATCAATGGGCAACTATAAGAGATGAACTTCAATCTTCACCCATAAATCCAAGCGAAAACGCGACTTTTAATTTCGATTGTATAGCACCTTCAACTCCTGGTACCTATAATTTTCAATGGAAAATGGTTCAAGAATTGATAGAATGGTTTGGCGAACCAACAGTAAATAAGGTAATCACCGTTGTTTCTCAACAAAATAATGCCCAATTTGTTTCGATTACCGCTCCATCTTCTGTTGTGGTAGGTCAAACATTTCAGGCAACGGTTGTATTTAAAAACAACGGTACAAAACCTTGGGTTACTGGCGGAAGCAATCCACACCGATTAGGAACATTTAATGAACCCTGGAATTTATGGGCAACTATAAGAGATGAACTTCAATCTTCACCCATAAATCCAAGCGAAAACGCGACTTTTAATTTCGATTGTATAGCACCTTCAACTCCTGGTACCTATAATTTTCAATGGAAAATGGTTCAAGAATTAGTAGAATGGTTTGGCGAACCAACAGTAAATAAAGTAATTACAGTTACGCCTATTTCAGCAAACAATGCTTCTTTTGTAAGAATGAGTTATCCATCAAAGGTGGATCCAGGTCAGGATTTTTCCGTTTTTATGACATTTAAAAATACTGGTAGCTCCACATGGACATTAGGAGGGAGTACACCATTTAAATTGGGTTCTCAGAATCCTGCAAATAATAATACCTGGGGAGTAAATCGTATTGTTTTGCCTGTAAGTTCTGTGGCGCCAAATGCATCTGTTACTTTTCATTTTACTGTTAAAGCTCCTACTACAAGCGGAACTTATAATTTTCAATGGAAAATGTTACAGGAATCATGTAATTGGTTTGGCACCGCTTCTCCCAATAAATCAATTACAGTAAATACTACTCCATTACCTTGTCAATAAATAGAATGGATATGGCTGATTTTTCAAAGAAAAATCAATAGAACCAATAATCCATATTTATTGATCAAATAAAGTAAATAATTTAAAAATCTTAAAATCTTAAAAAATGAAAAATAAAATCTTAAAACAATTTCTGCTTATATTGAGCATAAATTTAGTGATAATAGGTAATGGATGGTCAACCACCTATTATGTAGCAAAAACAGGTAACAATAGTTATAATGGGACCTCCCTCTCTACCCCTTGGAAAACAATGAGCTATGCAGCAAACCATGTGGTTGCAGGGGATATTGTATATATCAAAGCGGGTAATTATGGTAGTGAGCAGGTGATTTTCCCAATTAGTGGCACGGCAACAGCTCCCATTAGTTTTATTGGATATAAAGACAATCCAACAGAAACTCCCGTTTTATTATACAATTCATACAAAACATCCTTAGATGGAAATATTATGCCAACATTATATGATTCTATTTTACCTCTTCTTACCGGTGCATCAAGAGCCAGCGGAACGGGTATCAAAATTATTGATAAAAAATATATTATCATTAAGAATATTCAGATAACCAACTATGCTGAAGGCTTATTAGGATATGGAAGTGCAAATTACAATATAGTTGAAAATGTTATTACTACAAATACTGGTAATGTCGATGTAAATGACTCTGGTAAAGGAATTAATTTTGGAACAGAAGTTGTTCCGGGTGGTTATAAAGCTAATGGAAACACTATTAAAAATTGTATTGTTTTCAACTCATGTTCTGAAGGAATAACCATATACGGGAACAACAATACCGTTGAAAACTCAAGAGTGTATTCTAACGACAACAGTACAAGTTTTTCTTCTATAGATTATTATATTGTAGTTAAGGGAAATAACAATAATGTAAAGGGATGTTATATCAAACGAATACTTGGAACACCAAATCCTTTATATAATCAACATGTTGGACATGGAATTGGAGTTAAAGGAAGGAACGACAAAGTGTTATGTACAGGAAATACATTTGAAAATTGTACTTCTGTTAACCTTGCCGGAGGTGGATTTTATGTACGTCATAGGGGGGTGAAGGGTAATACTTTTACAAATTGTACATCTAATGGTGGTGTGGGGTTCTTGGTGAGAGATGGTGCAAGCAATAATGAATTTGTAAATTGCACTTCAAAAAATTGTGATGCAGGTATCAGGTTTATGGATTCATCAGAAGATGACAGTGCACAATATGCAGGAAGACATAATGTTTTTGCAAATTGTATTTTTAAGAAATCAACTTATGCTATTGATTTTAACAATTACAGCCTGTCGTCTCTCGCAGATAGCAATGTTATTGTAAATTGTATCTTCTATGATGCCGATTATTTATTTCAAACTGAAAGAGACAATGCCAAAAATAAAATGATCAATTGCATTATTTCAGATGTTACAAATTTGAAAACTGGCTCAAAGCAGTTGAATTTTGACTTTAGCTTTTGCGATTTTTATAACAATGGCAATGGATTACCACTACCCGAAGGTGGTGGTAATATTGCATTGGATCCGCTTTTCGTGAATGCTGTTGGTGGAAATTTTAATCTGCAGGCAACAAGTCCTTGTATTGACAGGGGAGCAAGGTTGGCATGTACTACTATTGATCGGGTAGGTATTGCAAGACCGCAAGGATGTTATTATGATATGGGAGCCTATGAATTCATTAAAACTTGTAGTAAAAATATGACGCCATCAGGTACTGAAAACAATAGTGTTAACAAGTCGTATATGGTTTATCCTAATCCAACTGAAGGCAATTTCACAATAGAAGCGAATGATTTGCAATGGATTGAAGTTTATAATATTAATGGACAAAAAATATATTCTGTTAATAAGATAAAAAATAACAAAACTTCTATTGATTTAAGCAAGGCTCCCAAAGGAATTTACTTTGTCAAAATAAAATCAAATACAGAAACTGTTATTGAAAAAA
>DYDE01000044.1 GCA_020718065.1 Marinifilum sp.
TATATATTATAGTTTTTTATAATAAATTTTATAATTTTGATAAAATTAAGTGTATTTAATTCAAAACTTTATAAATTATGTTTAATGAATTGATAGCAAATATTGGAGACTCCTCGAATCTGATTCAGTTATTCAGTCAGCAGTTTTTAAATGTTGAAGAATTGGAACTCATTGAAAAACATTCGCAAAAACTTATATTTAATAAGGGTGAATCTTTAATTAAGCAGGGTTCTAAATCCACTCATGTAGCATTTCTTTATAAAGGAATTATAAAACATACCTATCAGAAAGAAAATTACAAGACATTGATACTTGCTATTGCCAGTGCACCAAGTTTGATTGGAGGTGCCAATATGTTTAATGATGGGAAGAATGTATTTTCAGTAATTGCAGTTGAAGATTGTGAAGCTTTTTTGATCGATATCCATATATTGAAACAATTGCTCATGCATAACAGCAAACTTGCACTTCAACTCTTTGATATCGTATCTGAAATGTCGAAAGGAAGTATTATTAATTTTATAAATTTAGCTCATAAACATGTAAATGGAAAGGTAGCTGATATTTTGCTTTACCTATCTGAATCGGTTTATAAAAACCAGGAATTCACTTTGTCTCTTACACGTAAAGAATTATCAGAATTTGCGGGAATTTCTGAAGTAAACTTTATCAGTACACTCAAGAAATTTGAAAAAGAAGGACTTGTTATAGCAAATAGCAAAGAAATTAAAATTATCAATAAAGAACAGCTGGAATTGATTAGTAAGTTAGGATAATTTTGAAGTAATAAACATTATAATTGTTAGTAGTTTATTTTAAAGCCAAATAAAAAAAATCTTTTATATTAACCAAGCCAAATATTTGAGCGGTTGTTAATATTATTACAGATACTATTACCCATCTTACAAAATTAGCTCCCCATGTTACAGCATATTTAGAAGCAATGTATGCACCTAATATATTTCCAATAGAATGAATAAGTCCATATTCGTAGTTTACACAGCCACTAATCATAAAAATAACAAGTGTAAAAGGCGTGTACATTAATACAATCAGGTTTTTGATTGCATTTGCACTAACAAGGTCATATCCTGCACTTAACACTACACCTGCCAATAACAAATATCCCACTCCTGCATGGATAAAACCACCATAAACACCTATTATAAAAAATATTGCATATTGAAAGAGTGATACTTTTTTTTCTATTAGATCTTGTTGTCCTTTTAACCATTTCTGAGGTTTGTAAATAATAAAAAAGAGCATCAACAACATAGCAAAGGCAATGGCTTTTTCTATTACTTTTGCATTTAAATCAATTGCAATATAGGCACCCAAAAGAGCACCGATCACAGTGGGTATACCAAGAACCAACCCTTTCTTAAAATCAAGAATTTTTTGTTTGCGAAAACTTCCAACAGCAACAATAGTTTGCACAGTTGCTGCAATACGATAAGTTCCATTTGCAATATTAGCAGGCAGACCAAGAAACATTAACAAAGACAAAGAAATAATAGTTCCACCTCCAGCCAGCGTATTTATAAAGCCAACCAGAATTCCAGATAAGATTAATGCAACGATAACAATCCAAGACATGTTTTGTAATATTATATTACAAAAGTAAATCTTTTTAAATCAATTATAATTCTATGGGTAATACTTTTAAAACAAAATCTAATTTATAAAACCAGATAATACTTTATCAATTTAATTAATCAAATAATTATACTAAAACAATCTTTCCTTTTTTGAATAAATTACATTTCTTTCTTTTAAATAGTTTAATATATATTCCAAACAGCCTTTTTGTTTTCCAACCAGTTCCGGAGGAAATATTCCCTTTTCATTAAAGATATTGTTTAATATCATATCTGTAGTTGCAGTTGCGGTGAATCCAGTTGTTCTTGCCATTGATGAAATCTTTTCGATCGCATCATATTCATCATATAAATCGTAAACTATTTCTTTTTTCTTTCCCTTTTCAATACCAGTAACACTAACTTTCATAATAGTAAATTCAGGTTCTTCAGCACCTAATTTCCATGCATTGAATAATATTTTTGAAGTAAAGTCAAAAGGAATAACTGAAGAATTATTAATAATAATTGGGTTATTGTCGAAGAAACCAGCTGCTTTAAATGCCTGAATCAATTTAATATGACCGGGAAAACGAAGTGTTTTTTCTTTCATATTTGGAATATTATGGAGTGTATAAATCAATGATCTTAATCCATCAGAATTGAAAGCTTCGAGTGTTCCTGCTTTATCAAATTCAAGAAGTTCTGTATCGCTCATAGCTGGTTTTACAACGATACAATTATTTTCTTTGTATCTTGCTGGGCGTGTATATTCTTCAATAACATCACAAGGAGAGAAAGGAGCTTTGTATTCAAAAGGAAAAGTTCTTATTTTTGGCAAACCACCCACCATATATTCAAGATTTTCAATTTGCATAGTTGTATTATGATAACCAGCAATATAATTGGGTATACCCGGGGCAACACCACAGTCCATAACAACGGTTACATTGTTTTCTTTTGCCAACGCATCTAAATGCATAATATCTTCTGGTAAAAATGAAATATCAACCAGATTTTTTTTGTTTTTAATAACATTAATAATTGTTTGTAAACCAAGAAATCCAGGAACTGCAGAAATAACCATATCGAAACCTTTAATTGCTAAAGACAATGCATTGACATCAGTTACATCCAAAATATGAGTTTTAATTTTATATTTTTTTGATAAGAAATCAAGAGATGTTGCGTCAATATCAGTTGAAGTAACATCATATTTTTTAGATAAATCAATTGCCATGGCTTTACCAACCATACCTGCACCAAGTATAATAATTTTTTTCATCGTTTAAATATTAGAATTTAAAATAAAATTTATTGAAACCTATTGTTAATTGAATTGATAGGAAATTTAAAAATGATAATGTATGAATTGAGGAAAGAAAAGAGTAGATTATAAACCGTTGAAGTTATTCTGAAAATTAATATTGTGTTTATTTAATAACATACAATTTATAACTATCAATATTAAGGATTATTTATCAATATTTTTTTGTCTGCAAAATAAAAAGAAGGTTGTAAAAAAAGCAAAGAAGCATATACCTGCTTGTGTTTCTAATGTATCTTCCGTTAACATAGAGAGAAAAGCAATTATAAAAAAAGCGATATACAAGAAATCAAATTTTTTTAATATAAAAACAGGGTAAAACAAGGCTATAAGAAACCATATCAATCCAATTATTCCAAAGGTTACAGCAAATTCCAAAAACTGATTGTGTGCCCTTTTCCTAAATTCAATATCTAATCTTGAATGATTTTTAAAATAAGCTGTTTTAAATGCCTGATTGACATCCCCAGTTCCGACACCAATTAGTATGTTTTTTTGTATAATAGAAATTGCTGTTTTCCAATACTCATAACGCTGAACAAGAGAACTACCATTGGGGTTTTTTGTATCTAAATACAAAGCAACTTCAGCTAAAGTTTGATTATATCGTGCTAATACTCCATATTTATTCATAAATTTCCAATTTACCACTCCGCTTTCTATTGCATTTACCTGCTCATCAGTGAGTTTATTGACCCCAACAGAATCTTTACGATAGTTTAAAGAAGAAAGAAATCTTATGATTGTATTATTTATTGTTTGTCCTTTTAAATCTAAGTCTCTGAATTTAATTTTACTTCTTTTATTCCAAGCCGATTCCATTTCTTTTTCACAAATAAAACTCCATACATAATTTCCATTTTCGTATTGCTGATTTAGCATATCAAATGTATATTTATTTCCTCTTACTGTTGTATCTGTTAAGGTTTCGTAATCAAAATAATTTTTAACTTCAAATTCTTTATAATCTTTTCCTACTTTCAATACCAATGTATATATAAGTGTAACAAACAGAATTAGAGGAATAAATTTATATATCCATTTCTTATATATGATGAAATATATAATTAACACTAAAAACAAAGCAAAAACAAAAATTATAAAACCTGTAAACAATTGAGCAATCATAAGAAAAATAAAAAGCCAAATTGCAGCAAATAAGAAAAACAGTTTATGAATTAACTTAAAATGATTTTTACGAAATGTATAATATAGAAAAATAAAAATTGCAACATCTATTAATAACCCATAACGAATATGGGAGACAAAAACAAATATATCGCGCAGATCTGCAACTGGTTTGTTGGCAAATTTGAAAACACAAAATAAGCTACTAAAAATAATAGCTAAACAAAATGTAAATAGTACATAATTTATTTTCTTTTTGTCATAAAATTCAATAGAACCTAAAATAAATGCAAGTATTAACAAGGGTGATTTAATTCTTAAATCTTTAAGGGCATATTGGAAGTCATTTGTATAGATAAGACCTATTATATGTAATAAAAACACAGATGTAATTAAAACTGCAGCTTTGTTTTTAGCAAATCTATATATTTTTTCTTTATAATTACCCTCCAGAAACCAATTCCCACTTAATATAAATAAAGATATACTCATTAAAAAAACAGAAAAAGGCAAGCCAATAACCATCAACAACATTCCTAATAAATAAACATTAGAATGGTTAAATATTCTGTTTTTGTTAAAAAAATCTTTTAGATTATTTAAAGCTGCTGTAATAACTCTCCCCATAAGCAAATATATTTACCCTTTTTCAGTTTAAAAAACTGAATGAAAATGCCACTTATATAAATAATTAAAGGGTAAAGATTATATCATCCAAATATTTGAGTTAAAAATAAATTTGACTGTTCAAATATACATATTATTTTATAATATACCAACCTCCTATTTTAGAAATTTATTTTTTTATTTTGAAATTACCTTGGATGTTAAGAGGTTGTTTAAAATTTATAATTTAACGGGACTTAGCGTTAAAAATATAAACAGACTTACATTATATTATTGTTCTTAGGGTCATTTGAGCTTTTTTTGGCATTATTGAAGTTTTCATTGGCATTTATAAACTTTTCTTTTGCATAAATGAAGTTTTCTTTTGCATTATCGGAATTTTCTTTGGCATTTATAAACTTTTCTTTTAAACTTTCTGAACTTTCTTTTGCGTTAATGAAGTTTTCTTTTGCATTTAAGAAAATTCTTTTGCATTTCGGAACTTTCTTATGCATAAATGAAGTTTTCTTTGATGAGTTATAGTTTATTAACTGGTTGTCTAAATAAATATTTTCTTAAATTACTATGCGAATAGTAACTAAATAAAAAAACCTCCTGTGTTTACAGGAGGTTTTTAATATATCTAAAAATTGTTTAGATAGTTATTTGACTTTATTTGCCAAATCGGAGCCAGCTTTGAATTTGAGTTTGCTGACTTGCTTGTATTGCTGACTTGAAACACCAAATGCACTTTTGATGTATTTTTTGATTTTTGATGCAGTATTTACTAATCCTGTTTTTGGGTGATAGAGAATTTCGTCTCTTTCGATACGGAGATTACTAACAGGAGTATTTGCAGAAATAACAGCAGTGTTAGTTGCTTTCATTGCATCATACAATGTTGTGAGACCAGCAACCTTGAGATCGTCTTCGTTAGGATTATACTTAGGTTCAGATTTAAGAAGTTGAATGAGCTTGAACAGATTTTCTACACGATTGTCCATACTTAATTGTGAAGCTGAATGGTTTTTAATTAATTCTGATTCAGGAATATTAGGATTATCTTCGAGTGTAGGATGTTTTTTGGTAACTTTTTCGCCAAGTAGTTTGCGGGTAATGGATCTTACATCTTTAATAAACTGAGTTGTAACATCTGAAGAAGCAACTCCATTGTTTAGTCTTCTAACTATGCTATTTAAAGGAGCAAATGCTATTTCTCTATCATCAACAGCTCTAATTAAAAGGGGGTAAAGTTCGTCATAGGAAATAAGTATGTTTACTGCTGCTGTTTTTAATGTTGCAATAGCAGGAAGTTTAATTGCAGGGTTGCTAGGGTTGTATTTGGGACCATAACCGATACAAAATGATTCGAGATCCTCGAAATTAGCAACATTAATGGCATGACCAGTTTCGCTCTGGGAAACTTTTCTTTTTCCTTTTGGGGCATTGTTCGCATCTTGCGGTATGCCCGATTTTGATTTTTGTGACATAATTATATAAAATTAAAGTTAATAAATTAATTGACTAGAGTGAGCTATAGTGACTAAAGCTCATAAAATTGGGATTGCGAATAAATAAATTGGGTTTACGTTTGGGTATAAGGTAAACGGATTTGGATTTTATTCAGTACGTCAAAGAACACTTTCTTTACTTTTGATAGCATTGTTGCAATTGCAGGATTGTTTGTTTTTTTAAGTAAAGGGTAAGTGTTCTTTCGATAGGTGGTTTATGTTTAAATTTTTTGAATTTACTACAGGGAATATTTTACCAAAATTTGTGCCATTGGGTTATGAAAATATTGGCTTGGTGTGTTTTTTAACATTTTTTAACATTTGGGGATGTGGCGATTTGATGTTTTGATATTGTGATGATGTGATGATTGGGTTTGGATGAAAGAAAAAGAAAAAAGCCAGAAGAAGCTATCATCAAATAAAAAAGAAAGTAGTCTAAAAGTTTAAAGTTTTATAGTATTGTAAAAATGGAGTATTTTGATTGAGAAATGCAGGAGGACGAATTAAAAAGAGTATAATGTAATTATTAAACGTAATAAGTAAAAATATAAAAGATTTAGTTGGTTTTATAAATGATGGAATAATATATAAGAAATAGACAATCTGAAAATAGTTCAGTTTAGTTAAAAAGTGAAGTATTAGAAAAAGGTATATCAATTAAAGATAATTATCTTTTATGTGATGCATTTCTAATTTATAACTACAATTTTAGTTGTTATACAGATTTAAACAATTATAAAATTCATTAAATCAATTGATGTTATTAATTTTCAGAAATTTGCTAATGTTGGTTTGTTTTTATAGTTTTGGCATTTTTATTAAATTAACATCAACAACTTGCTTTATAAAGAATAGAATAAAAATAATAACTCAATAATCATTTTCAAAATATAAACTATGAATCATTGTCCTATATGTAAGAATTCTCACATTCAATTAAAATTTAAATTAACATTTAATATTTTTCATTGTAAGAATTGTGGTTTTCAGTTTTGCCCAGATGCAACATTTGATAAAACTTTTAATTCTAATTTAGATGAAGAAAGCAGGGAAAAAGCTTTAAGGCAGCTTAGAAAAGATAACTTTCAGAAAATAATTCAATCAATTAAAAAACATGCTAACACTAAACTTAAAGGCCTTGAAGTTGGGTCTGGTTATGGATGGTTTCTGGAATCATGTATTGATAATAATATTGAATGTGAGGGTATTGAGCCTGAAACCCGTTTTAATGAAAGATACAAAAATAAAGAATTAAATGTTATAAACGGGTTCTACCCCACTGAAATTTCTCAAAACAACAAATATGAATTTATAGTGTTTAATGATGTAATTGAACATATTCCTGACATAGGTAAGATTATGGATGCAAATTATACATTATTAAATACAAATGGTCTATTGATTCTCAATATTCCTATTCAGGAAGGTCTTGTTTATTTCTTCTCAAAATTTGCATATTATCTTGGAATTAAATCTTTATTAAACAGGATGTGGCAATTCAATTTCCATAGCCCACATTTAAGTTATTTTACAAAAAAAAATATAATTGATTTTTTAGAAGCAAATAATTTTTATTTAGAGGAATCCTATAAATTAAAAACAATAAATCTTTCAGAAATATATGATAGAATAAAACAAGATAAAAAGCAAAATTTTATTACACGATTTGTTACATATACAGGCGTGTTGTTTTTATATCCTCTTTTTCAAATATTTCCAGATACTTTTTGTTTTGTGTTAAAGAAAAAACACATTATGAATTCTTAACCCCAAAACTGAATTTAGCTATTATCTAAGAAGACATAGTTGCAATACAATAAATATAACTAAAGCAATATCAACAAAGGAAAACTACAATAATTAAATTTATTCTTCAATAATTAATTCAAAAATTTGGTTTTGTTGTCCATTGGAAACCCATTGAATAATTGGAATACTATCTTCCTTACTTTGCCCAGTAACATCAAATAATTTACTGCTATTTTTTGATATAATATTATACTTATTTCCCGATATTGTAAGCAAAGCAAATTTTTGATTATCCTTAGTATGTGGTTCCCATTGTACTATTTTACCTCCATCTTCCTTGCTTTCATTAGCAATATCTATGTTTTTGTTTGAAAATTTATTTAAAATATTATAAAAACCATTTTCATTAATGTCTTCAATAAATTTAAATTTCTGTCTATCTGAATGATTACATGTACATTGAAAAATAATAGTTCCATTTTCTTTTTTGTCACCAACATCTAAACATTTTCCACTATTAACAGAAACAATACTATAGTATTGTTCCGAATCAATATCCCCAGAAGTTTTGGAAGAAGTCCCACAAGAATAAATAAATGAAATCAAAAAACAAGTGCCTAAAATTGATAAAAAATACCTCATAATATAAATATTTATAAAAAATATTATACAAAAATAATAAAAAAACACAATATTCAAATATTGATAATTTAAATTAACAAATATATTTATCATATGTTTATTTAAAATTCTATAAATTTGCCAAAATCAAGAACAAAGTAATATTAATCCTAAATATTATTTTTTATGAAAAAGATTGTTTTTTTTGCTTTTGTAATTTCTGTTATTCTTATTTCTTGTTCTTCTGATGACGATAAAGATAATAAAGGATTAACATTCTCAAATGATATTGACCAAATGATTGGTTGGGTGCAACACCCTTCTTTCATTAAAGGTAATGCGCATTCAGGAAACTATATGTGTAAAGTTGATTCTACAATGGCCTATAGTTATACTTTTATATTACAAGCTGAAGATTTTCCAACCAAAACTGCAAAATCTATTAATGCATCCGTATGGGGGAAAATATCTAATTTAAATGATAGTATAAATTTAGTAATTGAATTAACATCAAAAGGACAAACTATTGCTTGGAATGGTAATCTATTTATTAATTTTATAAAAAATATTGATGAATGGGGTAAAGTAGAATCATCAATTAAAATTCCAGAGAATCTTCCATCTGATGCTATATTAAAAGTTTATGCAAGGGGCACTAAAAAGAAATCTGATTTTACTATTCTTGATGATTTTGAAATTTCGTTTGTTGAATAATAAAATATAATGATCAAATATAGTTTTATTTTTTAATAAAGGATAATTGATAAAAAAAAGGAATATATATTAATAAAATAAATATGTAGTTATGGAGAATAAATTATAAAAAAAAATGATGGCAACACCCAAACTATCTATAAATATAGTAAAAAAAATAATATTTAAGTAAAAATCCAACTATTTGATATGTATGTGTTAAATAAATATGTTGACCAAATAATATTGAAAAAAACAGTAGTAATTAAAAATATCTTATATATTAAGTAGGTTTTAAAATCCTGAAATAACCATAAAGAAAATGCAAAGGAAAACACAAAAAAACCAAAATCAGAAAAATTCCAATAAGTAGAATAAGGAATAAAAGATAAACAAAAAATTCCTATTAAAAAAAAGGATAAAATAAAAAACATCCGTATTTCAATTTTGATTTTAACTATATCCTGAAAAGAAGTAAATAACAATATGAAAAAAAATGGGGAACATATTATGTATCTATGTAATCCATGTAAGTTTCCATTTTGGTATAGTAGGATTGATAAGGAAGTACCTATTAAAAAGACTAAAGATAATAGTTTAATATATTCATTTTTAAGAATTTCTTTAGTTTTATTATTTTTATTTTTCAAAGCATATAATATCAAAAATGCTAAAATTGGGATAACTATAAAAAATATTACTGCAATATTCATTGAAAACCCTTCATGAGACCAATCTGAAATATTATGAGGAATTCTTAATTTTTTGTCCCAAGCAGATTGAGCTTTAAAAAAAGCAAATATATTTCCACTATTATATTTAAGTTGTATTAAGCCAACAATAAGAGTTCCAACAATTATAGGAAATGTGTTTTTTAATAATGATTTTAAAAAATTTAATATATTTTTAGATTGTATTAAATAGTATAATTCAACAAGTACGAAAGATAATAGAAGAATTACTATTGCAGGTCGAGCCATAGAGGCTAAACACATTCCCATAAAATAAATCCAATATTTTCCTTTCATATACCCAACAATACCTATTGCAGTTGCTAACAAAAAAGTTGCTTCTGTATATGGGAGCATAAAACATACTATTCCAGGAAAAGTAATTGAAATTAGCAATAAGTTTAAGTTATTATTGTCATATAATTTTAATAACAATAAAAGACCAATAGCAAAAAATATATAATTTAAAAATAAAATACCAATAGTTGGTAAATGTGTTATTTTCCAAATCAAAGGGAACAATGGGAAAAAGGCAAAAATATAATCACCACCTGCTTTTTTGGTGTCATATCCACTTTCTTTTATTAATTTATAATGCCAAGTATCCCATTGTACAAGATTTTCATTTGATAATTTTTCATAAGGTTTTTCTTTAAGGATTCTTTCGTTATTTTCTATAATCCAATTACTTGCAATAGGTCTAAATGTGTATTTATATATACTTTCATTTTGTAGCAAGAAGAAAACACTCCAAAAGCTAATCAATATGAATATTAATGCTAAAATTTTATTTTTCATAATTTTTCAACTAATAATAATATGTCAATTTGAAAATATAAGAATGATTAAACAATTAAAGACAAGCTTTATTTTTTCATTATACATTTTCAATATTAGATTCATTAATAATATACAATGGTCTATTTCGTATGTTGGCACTCATTCTTCCAATATATTCTCCGATTAATCCCACACAAATCAACTGAATACCACCTATAAACATTACACTAATTATTAATGAAGTCCAACCTGGAACATATTCTTTTATAATAAAGCGAGAATACAAAGCATATAACATAATCAAAAATGCAATAAATGAAACTATAAAGCCCGCATAAGAAGCAAATTTTAAAGGAAAATTCGAGAAGGAAGTGATTCCATCTGCAGCAAAACGAAGCATTTTCTTGTAGGTATACCCTGTTTTCCCAGCATGTCTTTCATCTCTGTCATATTCAACTGCAATTTGCTTAAATCCAATCCAGGAAATTTGTCCTCTTAGAAATTTTTGTTGCTCAGGCATTTTTTTCAGTACATCAACAACTTTACGGTCTATAAGTCTAAAATCGCCTGTGTCAACTGGTATAGATACTGATGTTATTTTTCCAAGAATGCGATAAAATGCTTTTGCTGTCCATTTTTTTAATAAATTTTCACCTTTCCGGCTTCTTCTTTTTGCATACACCACCTGATAGCCTTCATTGTATTTATTATATAAATCTACAATTAATTCAGGAGGATCCTGCAAATCAGCATCAATTATAATTACTGACTTTCCAGAAGATTTGTCCAAACCAGCTGTAACAGCAATCTGATGTCCAAAGTTTCTGCTAAAATCAATATATTTAATGCATTTATCTCTGTTTGCCAGTTCTTTAATTATATTTATGGATTTATCTTTACTTCCATCATTTATAAAAATTAATTCATAGATTACATGCATTTGAGTTAATACTTTATATAAGCGTTCATAAAGTAATTTTATATTAAGTTCTTCATTATAAATAGGTATAATAATTGATAAATTAATTTCCATTTTTATTGTTATTATTTATTTGGTTCTTTACTAAATAATTACTTTTAATAGCTGAATTTATAAAATTTTAATTTAATATTTATTACTATTCTGTTCCTAATTTTGCTTTTTCATAGTCAGGTACTCTTAATAAATAATAATAATTTCCTTGGGGTCGTAATTTTCCAAAAGATTGCCAATATGCTTTTTTAGTCATACCACAATGATGAAGTGAACCATAATGATATTTTAAAGTATGATAAATGCCAAAAAGATTGAATATTATAAATAAACAAAAAAAGAAAATTTTAAAAAAAATTCTTTTATTATAGAATGTCCATTGAAAAAATGCTGCAAGAGGAATTGAGAGAATAGCATAAGACTCTATAAAAGCTCTATTTCCCATGCCTGTGTACCACCAACACCACCAGGAAAAAATAACATACACGTTCAAAATGATGAAAATTGAAAAAGGGAAATATAAATTGCGTATTTGTTTTTTCAAGAAAATCATTCCAGATATTGCCAAAATCATTATTGGTGTGTATAGTAGCCATCCATTTCTATAACTAAATAACCCTCTAATAATGACAGGATGAGTAAAAAAGAAATTTCCGTCATTACCATATGAATAATAAAGATAATAGCCAGTGGTAGTTTTCCAATATAAAAACTGAGGTAACCAAATAATAAAAAAACCTATTGTCATTAAAATTATTTTTTTATATGATTTAATAAAGAAAATAATTCTTTGTTTAAAATCTGAAAATGAACAAATCCCATATAAAATAAAAATGGTAAATACAATTATATTGGTAGGTCTTATTAAGGTTATTAAACCACCTATTAAACCTATTAAAATAATAAAAGCATAATTTGGTTTTTCATACCATTTTATAACAAGAAAAAGAAAAATAGAAAAAAGGGAGAAGCTATACACATGTGACATTCCTGCTTCCTGTATTGAATAATGGATAAGATTGGTGCATATTACAATTGAAAAAAGCGTAATTGCTATAATCCATTTTGAAAAAAAATGTTCTAATACTTTTCTTAAAAAAAACAAACCAATTAATAGGTAAAAAACACAACTCATTGCAATGGCAAATCTGTAAGGTATTGTATAACCATCAGGCTTGTATCCCAATGATTTTGCAAGCGCATGGGCAATAAAAAAGAAAGGAGAATAAAGTATAGACATTCCCATACTTGTTTTAAAAACAAAACATTCATTAGCTGATTTTTCTGCCCATATAACACCTGTATAATCTTTCGGTGGATTATTAAGAAATTTACATGTTACATCTTTATATATAAATGTAGCAGGAAGGTAACCATAATAAGATATAATGTCCCAATGAATAATACCTTCATTTTCTTTCCAATATTTATTATAGAAAGCTGAATATAGAATTATAAAAATAATTAGCAAATTAGCATAACTTGCTATTGAGATTTTTTTAAAAAAATTAATAATTTTCATTTTAAAATAATTATTTCATTTTAAATAATCCAAATTTAATAATTGTCCATAACACTTTAAACCCATCAATATTTCTAATTTTTTTCCCTTCCCCACTATTTCTTGGGAAATACTGAACTGGAACTTCTGCAATATTATTTCTTTTTATCCTAAGGGCCTTTATAATCAGTTCTGCTTCAAAACCAAATCTATTTTCTTTTAGAATTATTTTTTCATAAAGAGATCTTGTAAATAATTTATAACCACAAGCCATGTCGGTTATCTTAACATTAATAATTATTGAAGTTAAAAAAGTAAAGAAACGATTAATAAGATACCTTTTATATGATGATAACGGACGATGTACTCCAGCTAGATACCTAGAACCATTAACAAATTCAATATTTAATTCCAACATTGCAGAAAGCATAGCGGGAATATCATTAGGATTAAGTTCTAAATCAGCATCTTGAATAATAATAATATCACCATAACTATTTCTTATACCTGTTTTGACAGAAGCACCCTTCCCTTTGTTTATTTCATGTTTGTAATATTCAAAATTTAAATCAGGGTTGGAATTTTTATAATTAAATATTGCATTTTCTGTTTCATCACTCGAACAATCATTTACAATAATTATCTCTTTTTCAACATCTTCTTTAAATTGTATTTTTTTTAATTTTTCTAAAACCAAATGAATAGTTTTTTCTTCATTATAAGCAGGTATAATAATTGATAATTTCATTTAATTAATTTTATTAATATAAATTCTAATAAAATGTTATAAAAAATTTCATTTCATAAAGCATTGAAAATTTATTAAAAAGTAAATTTAAAATATTAATCATTTTATAAATTTTTACTGTCCATAATTATCAATCATCCATTTAGCATCCATATATAACATACTATCTATTGAGATTTTGTTCTTTATAGCTTTTTCTCTTATGGTGTTCAGCCATTTGTCATCTTGTTTTATATTTTGTATCTTATCTTTGATTAAAGCATCATAAAAACTTCCATTGTAGTTATCTACAGTCCATTTTGCATCCAAGTATATCATACTATCTAAAGGGATTTTATTTTTTATTGCTTTTTCTTTCACTAAAGTCAACCATTTTTCATCTTCTTTAATACTTTTCATTTTCAATTTAATCATAGCATCATAAAAAACCATTTCTTTAATTATACTATCGTTTTTTTGTAGTTCATATATAGCTTTGGTTCTGTTGGTTAATATTAGTTTTAGTTTATATCCCTTTTCAGATAATTTTTTATTAAGATTATCACTTATTTTGCTATCAATTACAAATATTGTATCGCTTTTCAATATTGGTTCTGAGTTTAATTCGTCTCCCCAAAATAAAAATTTACCTTCTTCATTCAATAATAAAACATTAGGATATATTTGCTTTAACTTATCATTATGAACTTTAGAATAAACATCACCAAAAAAAAGAGCATATTCTTTATTCAAAGAATATGAACATAAATTTACAAATTTACTTTTTGGATGTTTAAGAACAAATTGATAAATTTGGGTACATTCTTCTTTAGTCATTTTCCAACCATTAATTTCCTCCTTATACTTATTAAAATTCATAAAAAGTACAAAAGCAAAAAATGTAAACGTTAAAATATAGGTTGTAGTTTTATTAAATTTATGTTGAATAACGAATATGATGCCAGTAACAACTAAAGCCAGTGAAGTGAGGCAATAAGTTGTAATTAAATAATAATCTTTTCCATCAAAATGTTTAGAAGTTAGAATTATGCTAATAACTTGCGAAATTATTATATATGAAAGTATTTTATATAAATAAGAGGGAAAAGAATTTTTCTTAGTAATTATTAAAAATGAAAAATAAAAAAATAAAACAGAAATTGCAATAAAGAAGATTGAAATTAATTGATTATTTGTAAGAATATATTTAATATTATGAAGTAAAACAGAAGAATTAATAAAAGCAGCATCACCTTGACCATATATTCCAGAATGAGATAATAAAGAATAAAACCATTTAAACATATATGGATACTGTTTTATAATTGGTAGAGTAAAAACAATAAAACTAATGGTTGTTATTAAAATGAATCTGAAAACTTTTTTATAATTTAGACCATTTATAAGCATTGGAAGAATTATAAAAGGGAAAAAAATTATTTTAACTGCCAAGCCTAAACCACATAAAATTGGAAGATAGATTTTTTTTTGATAATTTACTGTATTATTATTATTTAACTGTTTTAATACAATATCTATCAACAATGGATACATAAGTAAAATTACAAGCAATAAAAGTATATCTGGAATAAAACGTGTTGCAATAATACCTATGGAAACATGAAAAATAAAAGGCGTTGATTGTAATAATAATGTAATAGGAATATTTCGGGTTTTCTTGTAAATGTAATAACCAGATATTATTGTAGTTAAAAGAACCAGTGAAAATAAAAATAAATGAAGCCTGGTTTCATAAAAAGCTGGATTTGTTAAAAAATCTGTTTGAATACCTTCAATTTGTCCTGAAAACCAATAAATGAATCTAATCCCTATAGCTGCTATCATTATTAGAGGGGTACCAGGGTGATCAGAAAAAACAGGCAGCCTAAATATATTCAAATTAAGCCCATTTAAAAAATAATTGTAATCAGGGTCTCCACAATATAATGGTTTATCAATATATAAGAAATATATTAATATCAATAAAGGGATAATAAGTAAAAAAGAATGTTTGGTTAAATGCTTTATAAATTTCATTTTAGATATTATTTTTTAACAAAGAAATTTCAATTATGTATAATTTCTGAGATAACTTTATAAAATTGGGTTTCAAAATTAACAAAATATTTATGATTAACAATCGTAGTTTTTATTTCAATCAAAATTGAATATCATTAAATTTAATAAACAATTTTAGCGCTATAAAATCAAATATAAAATGAATTTTATCTCTTGACCGTTAAATTTATTAACATATTCCATAAAGTACTTATTGTTTTGCTGCCCAATATAAATTTAAATTACTTCCAATTGTTTTGTTCTTTATACATTCATTTACAATTATGATTTCTTTATCTAGTATAAGTTGAAGGATTTTCTCTTTGTTGTAAGTGGATGATTAAATAAAATTAAGTTTATTTAATAAATTTAATTTTATTCATTGAATAGAAAACCATTTTCAATAACAACCAGCCATGCTTAAAACGAGAAATATTGGTATCACCATATTTTCTTGCCCTGTATCTAATTGGTACTTCTACAATTTTTAGATTTAATTTGGCAGAACCAAATATGAGGTCAAAATCACCAAAAGGATCAAAATCGCCAAAATATTTACGGTTTGCAATGAGTTTCTCATAGTTATATTTCGTTAATACTTTTGTCCCACACAAAGTATCTTTTAGTCTTTGTCCTAATACCCACGTAAACATAACAGAGAAGAATTTATTTCCTGCTAAATTTAATGCACGCATGGCTTCTTTTTCCATTGGATATACGAGTCTGGTGCCATTGATATATTCACCATTTCCTGTAGCTATTGCATTGTAGAATTTTGGTAAATCCTCAGGTGGAACAGTGAGATCAGCATCTAAAATCATTAGTATATCACCCATAGCCATGGTAAAACCTTTTCTCACTGCATCTCCTTTACCCTTGCCTTCTTGTTTTGTATATTTGATATCGTATTGGTTTTTGTATTTTTCACTTATTTTAACAATTTCATCATAAGTATCATCTGTAGAATTGCCTTCAACAAATATAATTTCAGTATGTTTACCCATTTTAGGCATTCTCAATATAGCATCCTCGATATTTCCTTTTTCGTTACGGGCTGGAATAATAACACTAACACTATACAGCTCATTATCCTGTTCTTCTGAAACCTTTTCTTTTGCAATAATAGAACCAGTTAAACAAAGCGAATTGAAAAATGGTAAATATGCAATATATTTATTAAGAAACCAGGAAAGTATTGGTATGTATATTGGAAACAAAAAACGTTTACCTGTTTTAATGATTTCGAATCCCTCCAGCTCAAGTAAACCTTTAATATCTGTTTTATTAAGCCAATTCAATCGTTTCTGAGGCATTTTTAAATGAAAAGCTTGCCCGATAGAAAGCAAAGGTTGCCATAAAAAATTATGATAGGTAATAATGATTCTGGTTTGTGGGGTTGTTAGTTTTCGAAGTTCTTTGAATGCTTTTTGAATATCCTCAAAATAACCTAAAGTATCAGAAATAATAATGTAATCGAATTTTTCATTTAGCGTAATATTTTCAGCATCCATTTGAAAAAAATCTAAAGCAGGATATTTATTTCTTGCTATTTTAAGCATTTCTTCAGATAAATCAATACCAACTCCTCTGTATGGTTTTATACTATTTAATATGTCACCAGTTCCACATCCTATTTCAAGAACTGATGAATTTTCCGGAATACTAAATTGAAAAAAACGTTTAAGATTTTTATAATAAAAAAAGTTTTGCCTCAGATAACGTTTGCGTTTAGAAGCAATTTTGTCAATAGATTCTTTAACTTTTTGTTTTCGTTCAGAAAGAACTATCATTATTTTTTATATTAATTATTCGCAAAAATAATTGAAATATATTTTAAAAAAAATTAATTTCACTTTTGAAATAATTGCTACAAAAAATACATAATTATTTAATTATACATTTTCCTATATATAAATATTTTTATATATTTGTATCCTATTATTAACTTAAAAATTATAAAAAAAATGAAAAAAATCTTAACATTATTGGTTTTAATATGGTTCTTTGTGCCAGCTAAAGCACAAACACCATTAACAACGGCTGTGGATTTCACAGTTACTGATGCTGACGGTAATACTTTTAATCTATTTAACACACTTAATAGTAATAAGTATGTTTTGATAGATTTCTTCTACTCCACTTGAAGTTCATGCGGGCCTAATACGGTCAAGGTTCAATATGCATACCAATACTTTGGTTGCAATTCAAGTAATGTTGTTGTTATTGGTATTTCTCATCTTGACAACAATGCTACTATACATGCATTTGATAATCAATGGCAAACATTGCCTGGTGGTAAATTTTCAGCAGCTGGTACTGAAGGTGGTGGAGTAGCTGTGAAAAATGCATACGGTATTTCTGCCTTTCCAACGATGATTTTAATAGCACCTAATAGAAATATTGTAGAACAAGACATTTGGCCTGTTGCTAATGGTCAATATTTAGCTGGTGTTATAGAAAATCGTGGTGGTATCCCTGCTACTTGTCCTCCGGTTGGTATAAATGAAGTAAATAACAATGCAATTACTGGTTTTATTAGTTCTTATCCTAATCCAGCAAACAATCAATTCAATTTAAAATTCAATGTTGAAGAAAGTGCTAATATTAATTTTGAAGTGCTAAATTTGTTAGGTGAAAAAGTAATGGAAATACCTTCTGTTGAATATTTAAATGGTTCTCATACTATTCAAATTCCGGTTGAAAATCTTGCAAATGGCACTTATTTTATTAATCTATTATCAAATAATGTTAAGAAAGATATGTGCAAAATGGTTATTGTAAAATAACAATAAAAAAAACTGCAAAATTAAAAGCTCCGTTAAAAATCGGAGCTTTTTTTATACACATAAGTTGTTAAAATTTCAATGATAATCCGACAATAAAATTTATTCCGGCCTGTGGATAATATGCATTTTCAGTTATTGTTTCATTATTATAAATATAACTATATGTCCAACCATTCGATTCATACATTTTGTTAAAAATGTTATTTACCATTGCATTAATTCCTATTTCCCTTACATATTTGGTTTTAAAAATATAATGCATTCTTAAATCACTAACGAAATAATCATTTACCATCCTGTTTTTGTTGGATGTATTGTCAAGATATTGTTTACCAACATACTTTTCAGAAAAGATAACAGACAGATTTTTAAAAACATTATAACTTAAATCACCAGAAGATACAATAGCAGGTGAAAAAGCAATATCCGTATTTTTATATTGATTAACGATTTGAACTCCATTAGAATAATCGTCTAGGTATTCCGAAAACATATTAATTTTATTTATACTATAAGCTGCATTGGCTGCCAATTTTAATTTATGAGTAATTAAAAATGCTGCATCCAATTCAATTCCGGTACGATAACTTTTTTCAATATTGGTTCTGGTATATTCTCCAACGTCATTAATTTTTCCAGTAAGTACTAATTGATTCTTATAATCCATATAAAAAAGATTTGCAGTGAGATTCATTTTTTGATTATTGTATTTATATCCTGTTTCAGCATCATATAATGTTTCATTCTTTGGTCTGCTTTCCGGAGTGGATTCAACATAATCATTTCGGTCAGGTTCTTTATTACCAACACAATAAGAAGCATAAATGATATTGTTTTTATTAAAGTTATAACTTAAACCAGCTTTGGGGTTGATAAAATTTAATGAGATCTTTTGTTTAACATTGTTCAGGTTTTTATCATAACCAACAAAAGAATATTCAATTTGTCGGTATTGCATATCAACAAATAGATCGAAACGTTTGGTTATAGAATATATTAATTTACTATAAATGTTAAAATCAGTTTTTAAACCATTGTTTTCATAATAATTTTTATTTATATCGCTGTTAGAAGCATATTGTGCCCATATAACTTTACCATAATGATCACCATCATATTGATTTAATGCTCCACCTATAGACAATTTTAATTTGTTTTTATTATCATAGTTTGCAGAATAGGTTACTCCATAAAAATCATTTTTCAGCCATTTTTGCCTAATAAGATCAGTTTGAGTAATGATGCTATCTTTAATGAATAATGTGTCCATTCCATAATCAATAAAATCAGCAGTATTTTTATATTCTTCGTAATAACCTTCTCCATGAGTGTAATGTAGAGCAGTATTAATGTTCCAATTATCATTTATTTGTTTAGAAAAAATCAATTGATAATGATTTTGTTGATAATTATCTGTTTGATTTTTATATGTAAATGGATTATAAGTCCTATTGGTTTTTAAAGAATCCTGAGGCACACCATTCCAAGCCTGGTATGTTTTTTCTTTTCCTGAAAATACATTTAATTTTAAAATGCTTTTATTACCATAATATGCACCTGAAATAAAATATGAATTAAGTTTAGAAGAAGCCCTATCAATATATCCATCAGAAGATAAATTTGATAATCTTCCTTCAAAAGACCATTTCTTATCAATAAGCCCAGTTCCAAATAAAATATTATTCTTTATGGTATTGAAAGAACCATAAGAATTATTTATTTCACAATATGGATTAGAATTTAGTTTTAAGGTTTGTATATTGATGCTTGCACCAAAAGCAGCAGCACCATTTGAAGAAGTACCTACTCCCCTATTTATCTGAATATTATCAATAGAAGAAGCAAAATCAGGTAAGTCAACAAAAAAAACAACCTGAGATTCTGGATCATTCATCGGAATGCCATTCATTGTAACATTTATTCTTGTGATATCACTTCCTCTGATTCGTATATTGGTATATCCAACACCAGTTCCAGCATCAGAAGTTGTTACAACCGAAGGCGTACTATTTAGTAAATAAGGCAAATCTTTACCTAAATTTATTTCTTTTACTTCATTAATTGAAATGTTTTTAAAAGTAGTGGGTGAATTATCTGAAGAATTTGTTGCAGTTATAACTACAGTTTCTTCTAAAATATGACTTTTTTCAAGTTGTACATTTAATATCAAATCAGTATTCAAATCAATTATTTGCGAAAAAGTTCTATATCCTATAAAAGACACATTAATAATATATTTCCCTTTTTTAAGATTTTTCATTTTAAATTCTCCCTTTGCATCGGAAGAGGAACCTATGAAAGTTCCTTCAACAACTACATTTGCTCCTGTGAGCAATTCTGAGTTTTCCTTATCGGTTATCATACCAGTAACAGCGTATTGACAAAAGCCAATAAATGGCATAGCAATCAGCATAAGCCAAACAAATACATTTTTTTTCATTTTCATTTAGAATTTATGGTTAAAACTTTAGAACGGAAGAAATAGAGGCAATAAGCCGTTCATTAATTAAAGTTTCCCTAATCCCTTCGCCGGCATTATCCGGAGCAGGTTCTATGGGTATATTCTCAGCCTGTAATATTAAGGCACCCCTCATTTCTGGTTGCAAATCTACATGTTTTTTTTTAAATTTCAATAAATAGTTTTATTTTTACTTTTTTCAAACAAATTCAAAGTTTTTTAATAAAATCTTCAAATATATTTTGTAGTTTTAAATAAAACATCTAATTTTGCACTCCTTAAAAAATATAAAACAAATGAAAAAAGATATTCATCCAAAAGATTACAGATTTGTAGTATTTAAAGACATGTCTAATGAGGTAGCTTTTTTAACACAATCAACAGCTCAAACTAAAGATACAATTGTTTGGGAAGATGGTAAAGAATACCCTTTAGTAAAATTAGAAATTTCAAATACCTCGCATCCATTCTATACTGGTAAAATTAAACTTGTTGATACAGCTGGTAGAATTGATAAATTCAAAAACAGATATTCAAAACATATTGAAAATAAAAATAGTTAATAATTAATTATAATGTATAAAAAAAGCCCTAAATTAGGGCTTTTTTTATACCGTTAAAAAACGAATTTTTATGAATTATATATTATTTGACGATTTAACTAGAAATAATCTCCTCCCCTTTACATTTACAAGGCCAGTTGCAGACATCCGTTTTGGAATACTTACAATTCGGGAAAAATGGGAACATTTTCTGAACAAAAAAACTTCTTCTTTAACTGAGCATTATTTAAGTAGTAAGTTTCCTCTCAAAAAAGAAAAAAACAATACTTTAATTAATGGAAGTTTTTGTCCAAATAATATATTAATTGATGAAATTGTAAACTTAAAAACAAATCAGGCATTGGTGTTTGAAGATTCAATTATAGCATTGAAGTTACTTTCTGCAGATATTGAAATGATAAATGATGAAAATACTGATAATCTTGAAAACCTTGACACCATTGATACCAAAACAAATCCTCTCAGACTTCAATATTTATGGGACATCTATTCTAAAAATGGGGATGCTTTAAAAGAAGATTTTTCACTTATAACAAACAACAGAAAATCAGCAAAAATCAGCAATACAAATAAACTTATAAATCCAGACAATATATTTGTAGAAGAAGGAGCCGTAATTGAATGTGCAATACTAAATGCAACTGCAGGTCCAATTTATATTGGAAAACATACTGAAATTATGGAAGGAAGTGCCATAAGAGGTCCATTTGCACTTTGTGAGCATTCTACAATTAAAATGAATGCCAAAATTTATGGTCCCACAACAATAGGACCGCATTCAAAAGTAGGAGGAGAAATAAATAACTCTGTAATTATTGGATATACTAATAAAGCACATGATGGATTTTTAGGAAATTCTGTATTAGGGGAATGGTGTAATTTGGGAGCTGATACCAATAATTCTAATTTGAAAAACAATTATGATGGAGTAAAATTATGGAGCTATCCCTTGAGAAAGTTTGTTGAAACAGGAATGCAATTTTGTGGTCTTTTTATGGGAGATCATTCAAAATGCGGTATAAATACTATGTTTAATACCGGGACTGTGGTTGGAGTTAATGCTAATATTTTTGGCTCTGGTTATCAGCGAAATTTTGTTCCATCATTTTCTTGGGGTGGAGTAACAGGTTTTATTGACTTCGATCTTGACAATGCAATTGAAATTGCTGAACGTGTTTACCAAAGAAGAGAGCTTGAATTTACTGAAATAGATAAGAATATTTTAAAACATATCTTTCAACTTACTAAAGAAAATAGAAAACGTAAATAAATTTTAAAATTCTTGCCATTTTGTCATTGGCATAACAATTGACATTATACTTAATTCAAATAATAAAAAACAAAATAATCATTCATTTTCAGATACTTTGTTTTATTATATTTGAGAAACACATAACTTCAAAATATAAATTTAAAATATTTAAGACTTTTTGTCAAAAATATTATATATAATAAAAAACTATGTTTGATAAAGAACTACAATTTTCTTCAATAATTGACAGCGAAACTGAATTTATTCCTTTATTATCAGCAGATGATGAAGAAAAAATGAATGCAGAGCCATTACCTGAAACTTTAGCAATTTTACCGTTAAGAAATACTGTATTATTTCCTGGAGTTGTAATACCAATAACTGTTAGTAGAGATAAGTCGATAAAATTAGTAAAAGATATTTATAAAGAATCAAAAATAATTGGTGTTGTTTCTCAGAAAGATGTAACTATTGAAGAACCCGTTTTTGAAGATCTAAATAAAGTTGGTACTGTTGCTTATATCATTCGAATACTTCAAATGCCTGATGGAAATACAACAGTTATTATTCAAGGGAAAACGCGTTTTCAAATAGAGGAACTTGTTCAAACTGAGCCATATTTTACTGCCAGAGTTTCTTCATACGAAAATAAAAAGGAAACTGGTAAAGGCAAAAATTTTGAAGCATTAATTGATTCTTTAAAAGATTTATCAATTCAAATAATAAAACAATCGCCTAATATACCTTCTGAAGCTGCATTTGCAATTAAAAACATAGAAAGCTATTCATTTTTAGTGAATTTTATTTCTTCAAACTTAAATATTAGTGTTGAAAACAAACAAAAATTATTAGAAACATCTGATTTAAAAGAAAGAGCAAATCAGGTACTTTCATATCTTCTACAGGAACTTCAGGTACTCGAACTTAAAAACCAAATTCAATCAAAAGTAAAAGTAGATATTGACAAGCAACAACGAGATTATCTATTAAATCAGCAACTTAAAACAATACAAGAAGAGCTTGGTGGGTCACCAAACGAACAAGAAATTAATGACCTGAAAGAAAAAGCAAAAAATAAAAAATGGTCTAAAGAAATTGAACAGATATTTAATAAAGAATTGACAAAATTGCAAAGGATGAATCCTGCTGCTAGCGAATATTCTATACAAATTAATTATTTAGAAACACTTACAGAATTACCCTGGAATGAATTTTCTTCAGATAATCTAGATTTAAAAAATGCACAAACGATATTAGACGAGGATCATTATGGTCTTGAAAAAATAAAAGATCGAATTGTTGAATATCTTGCAGTTCTGAAATTAAAAAAAGACATGAAATCACCTATATTATGTTTTGTTGGTCCTCCGGGGGTTGGCAAAACATCTTTAGGAAAATCAATTGCAAGGGCATTAAACAGAAGTTATGTAAGAATGTCATTGGGAGGTCTAAGAGATGAAGCAGAAATTCGGGGACATCGTAAAACTTATGTTGGAGCTATGCCAGGAAGAATTATCCAATATTTGAAAAAAGCAAAAACTGCAAATCCTGTATTTGTTTTAGATGAAATAGATAAAGTTAGTAATAATAATTTTCAAGGAGATCCTTCATCTGCATTGCTAGAAGTACTTGATCCTGAACAAAATTTTGCTTTTTATGATAATTTTCTGGAAGTTGATTTTGATTTGTCCAATGTAATGTTTATTGCGACTGCAAATACACTAAGCACAGTTCAACCTGCATTAAGAGACAGAATGGAAATTATTGATATCAGTGGCTATATTGTTGAAGAAAAAATTGAAATTGCAAAAAGACATCTTGTACCCAAACAGTTAAAAGAACATGGAGTAAATAAAAAACAATTAGATTTCTCTAAAAAGGTTATAGAAGGAATTATTGAGAACTATACAAAGGAATCTGGTGTCCGCTCCCTTGAAAAAAACATTGCAAAAGTAATTCGCAACAAAGCCAAGCAAATTGCAATGGATGAAAAATTTAATAAAAACACCACTATTGACGATTTAACCAAGATATTAGGAGCCTCTAAATTTCCTAAAGAAAAGCAGATGAATTTCAATATGCCTGGAATTGTAACAGGATTAGCTTGGACTGCTGTTGGAGGTGAAATTCTATTTATAGAAGTAAGTATTAGTAAAGGAAAAGGTATTTTAACTATGACTGGCAGCTTGGGTGATGTAATGAAAGAATCAGCAACCCTTGCTTTTGAGTATTTGAAAGCTCATGCAGAATTGCTTGATATTGACAAATCAGTTTTTGAACAGTGGAATGTTCATATTCATGTTCCTGAAGGAGCTACCCCAAAAGATGGTCCTTCGGCAGGGATTACAATTTTTACTGCCTTAGCTTCTATTTTTACTCAAAGAATAGTGAAACCACAAATAGCAATGACAGGGGAAATTACATTGAGAGGAAGAGTATTACCTGTTGGTGGTATTAAAGAAAAAATCTTAGCAGCAAAGCGTTCCAATATCAAAGATATTATTTTATCAATTGAAAACAAGAAAGATATCGAAGAAATAAATCAGGTTTATTTATCTGGACTTAATTTCCATTATATAAAAGAAATGATTGAAGTAATAAGTCTTGCTTTACAAAAAGAAAAAATAAAATTGCCCGTTAAATTTAACTGATTTTTTTAACCTTTATATTAAGGGTTTATCATTACCGGATCAACAATATTGTTGTTTTTATATACTTGTTCAGAAGCTGCCCTGCATCCTCCCAAGCACTCATTATATATTTCACAATCAACACAAAATGCAGGTTTTTCATGAATCCAGTTTTTCACATAGGGTGAATTAAAAATATCTTCTAGTTTCTTTTCATAGATGTTACCTGCAACAATGGGTGAATGATTGCATAACCGGATATTTCCCTTAATATCCATGGTAACAGGAAGATTTAATGCATTTACCGAACATGAACCAAAACCAATATTGGGATAATCTTTGGGATTTAATAAACAAAACGGAGAACAAACATTGGATGTTAAAGATAAACCATACATATCAGAAGCTTCATTGGCAATTTTATAGGCTTTTTGCAATTCTTCTTTACCAACAGTTAGATTTTGAGCCTCACTGATTCCTTTTCCACCAATATTAAAACGGTTAATCATAATTTGATGCATACCCATGTCGCTGATAAACTTTAATGTTTCATCCATTAAAAAATAATTTGCTTTGGTAACAACAATCACTGGAACAACATAAGCACCCATTTCAAGTATATCCTTGGCTGATTGAACTGCTTTTTGCCAGGAACCATTCACAGCTGTCATATAATCATGAGGTTCTGCAGTTGGAGAATGAATAGGTATTTCGAACAACGCAACTCCAAGATCCATCAGTTGTTTATAATCCTTTTTGGAAGCAAAATTTCCATTGGTAATAATGGTAACTTCTTTTTTCTTCATCCGAGCATAGAGAACCAGCTCGGCAATACGTTCGCTCATCATTGGTTCTCCACCTGTAAAAGTAACATGACCAACATTTGCATTTTTAAAAAGCTTCTTTAAAGTCTTTAAAGATTGTTTATAGCTATTCTTTTCTTTTGTTGCAGGTTCCGGCATCTTCCAAATATTATAGCAATACCTGCAATTGAGATTGCAATCGGAA